>JALAGW010000204.1 GCA_022712235.1 Brevundimonas sp.
ACCTGATCCTGGCTGAGGCCGTCCTTGTGCTGGGTCGAGACGACGATCGAGGTGGCGCGCACCGGGCGGCCGTTCTCATAGTAGAGCGTGACCTGGCTCTTGGCGTCGGGCTCCAGGCCCGGCTCCTGGCCCGAATGGCGGGCGTCGGCCAGGGCCTTCAGGATGTTGTGGCTGTATTGCAGGGTGGCCGGCATCAGCTCGGGCGTCTCGTTCGAGGCGTAGCCGAACATGATGCCCTGGTCGCCCGCGCCCTCGTCCTTGTCGTCGCCGGCGTCGACGCCCTGGGCGATGTGGGCCGATTGCGGGTGCAGGTTGTTCTCGAAGCGGAAGGTCTTCCAGTGGAAGCCGTCCTGTTCATAGCCGATGTCGCGGACCACGCCGCGAACCGTGTTTTCAATCTCCCGCTCGACGCCGGGCGCCCAGTTTCCGGCCGTGTCCATGATGCCCTCGCCGCGGATCTCGCCGGCCAGAACCACCAGGTTCGTCGTCGTCAGGGTCTCGCACGCCACGCGGGCCTCGGGGTCCTTGGACAGGAACAGATCGACGATGGAGTCGGAGATCTGGTCCGCGACCTTGTCGGGGTGGCCTTCCGAGACGCTCTCGGAGGTGAACAGAAACGACGAACGGGCCAAGGCAGGCTCCTGCAAGACGATGAGGCCGACAGAAATATAAAGATATGCTTATACGTTCAAGTGATGACCGAAAAGTGGAGCGGAATCCCGTCACGCACGCAGCAGGTCGCACCGACAGCCAGGACGGGTCTGCCTGCATTCACGATGTCTGGAAGGAAGTGGTGCCGCTTAGGTGACTCGAACACCTGACCCCCTCATTACGAATGAGGTGCTCTACCGGCTGAGCTAAAGCGGCTCCGGTCGGCGGCTCGGACATATGTCGGAGAGCCGCGCGAGGAGGGGTCTTTATACGGGTCCGGCGGACTTGCCAAGCGCTGTCAGGATGGAAGTTTCATCCGGGGCGTCGGCGGTGCGGATTTCGGTGAAGCTGAGGGCGGCCAGCGGGGCCGCGGCGGCGGCGGAGATGCAGACGGCGAGGCGGTTTGCGGCGATCTCGGGCTTCGCGATGCGGGCGAAGGCGCGGGCGGCGCGGGGGGAGTGGAGCAGGATGGCGTCGAAATCGGCCGGAGCGGCGACGCCGGTCTCCTCGGCCGCATAGACGGGCAGGCGCCGGATGTCGTGATCCGGCAGGAGGGCCGGGAGATCGCCGGCGGGCTCGCGAGCGCCGGGGGCGAGGATCAGGCCATCGAGCGGCCTGGCGGCGATCAGGCGGGCCAGGGCGTGGATGTCGCCGGCGGCCGAGCGGGCGTCGGCGAAGCCCGCCTCGCGGGCGGCTGCGGCGGTGGCGTCGCCGACGGCGAAGACGGGGCGGTCGCGCAAGGCGGGCGTCAGGGCGGCGAAGGCGGCGACGCCGTTGGGACTGGTGAAGGCCAGGGCGGCGACGGCGGCGAAGTCGGGGGCGGCCTTGAGCGCCTCGGAAAGGGGACGGATGGCCAGGAGGGGGGCGACGAGGGGCTGGAAGCCCAGCGCCGTCAGCTGGGCGGCGGTGCGCGCGGCGCCGGGCTGGGCGCGGGTGATCCAGACGCGGCGGATCGGCCGCATGGCCTAGAGGTCGATCTTCTGGTCGCCGGCCTCGGCGTGAACCTCGGCGCCGAGGCGCAGGCCCAGGGCGCGGGCGTGGTCGAGGGCGGTCGCGGCCGTGACGCCCGAGATTTCGCCGACGCGGCGCCAGCGGGCCGAGCCGTCGGGGCTGAGCATTTCGGTGGTCAGGCGCAAGGTCTCGCCCTCGATCAGGGCGTAGGCGCCTATGGCGGTGCGACACGAGCCTTCCAGCGCCGCCATGGCCCCGCGCTCGGCGGCGACGCAAAGCGCGGTCAGGTCGTGGTTGAGGAGGCGGGTCCAGTCGGCGCCGGCGTCGTCCGCGCGGGTCTGGATGGCCAGGGCGCCTTGCCCCGGCGCGGGCAGGAAGTCGTCCAGCGACAGGCGCTCGCGGATGACGTCCGAGAAGCCGAGGCGGTTCAGGCCCGAACAGGCCAGCAGGATGGCGTCGAAGTCGCCGTCCTTGAGCCGCTTGAGCCGGGTGTCGACATTGCCGCGCAGCATCTCGATCCGCAGGTCGGGGCGCAGGGCCAGGGCCTGGGCCTGGCGACGCAGGGAGGCGGTGCCGAGGCGGGCTGCGTGCGGCAGTTCGGCGAAGCTGGCGAAATGCTCGCTGATGAAACCGTCGCGGACGTCTTCGCGCATCGGCACGGCGGCGATGGCCAGCCCCTCGGGCTGTTCGGCGGGGACGTCCTTCATCGAATGGACGGCGACGTCGACGCGGCCGTCGAGCAGGGCCTCCTCGATCTCCTTGGTGAACAGGGCCTTGCCGCCGACTTCCAGCAGACGGCGGTCCTGAATCCGGTCGCCGGTGGTGACGATCTCGACCAGGGGGACGAGGGTCTCGATCTGGTCCTCGGCGACGCCCAGGGCGCGGCCGATGGCGCGCTGCATCATGCCGGACTGGGCCAGGGCCAGCCTGGAGCGGCGGGTGCCGATGCGAAGAAGCGGGGTCATGAGGTCGCGCAGCCGTTGCGAAAGGGGAACCGGGCCGCTACCTCGACCCGATGAACACAGGCGCGGACTATAGCAGCGGGACCACGGGGGCAACCAAGCCCGCCGCCCGGCCCACTGGGACTGAAGGCCGCGCCCCCGGCGCCGGGCTGACCGTCTTGGGTCTGGAGACCAGCTGCGACGAGACCGCCGCCTCGGTGGTGCGCCTGACCGCAGCCGGGGCCGAGGTCCTGTCCAGCGTCATCCACAGCCAGATCGACGAGCACGCGGCCTTCGGCGGCGTGGTGCCGGAAATCGCCGCCCGCAGTCATGTCGAGATGATCGACGGGGTGGCGCGACGGGCCATGCGCGAGGCCGGGATCGACTATGCGGCGCTCGACGGGGTGGCGGCGACCGCCGGGCCGGGCCTGGTCGGCGGGGTCATGGTGGGGCTGAGCTACGGCAAGGCCGTGGCCCTGGCGCGCGGCCTGCCGCTGAGCGCGGTCACCCATCTGGAGGGCCATGCGGTGTCGGCGCGGCTGGGGGCGGAGACGTCCTATCCCTTCCTGCTGCTGCTGGTGTCGGGCGGGCACTGCCAGCTGCTGGAGGTGCGCGGCATCGGCGACATGAGCCGGCTGGGCACCACCATCGACGACGCGGCGGGCGAGGCCTTCGACAAGATCGCCAAGGCCATGGGGCTGGGCTATCCGGGCGGGCCGGCGCTGGAGAGGCTGGCGGCTTCAGGCGACGGGTCGCGTTTCGACCTGCCGAGGGCGCTTCTGGGGCGCAAGGACTGCGACTTCTCCTTCTCGGGGCTGAAGACGGCCGCGTCGCGACTGGCCCAGACCTGTACGAGCGAGCAGGACCGGGCCGATCTGGCCGATGCGGTGCAGAAGGCCATCGCGCGCCAGCTGGCCGAGCGGACCGAGCGGGCCATGACGGCCTATGCCGAGGCGCATGAGACGCGTCACTTCGTCGTCGCCGGGGGCGTGGCGGCCAACAGGACGATCCGGCGCACGCTGGAGGATCTGGCGACCAAGCACGGCTTCAGCTTCCTGGCGCCGCCGCTGGCCTATTGCACCGACAACGCCGCCATGATCGCGCTTGCGGGAGCGGAACGGCTGGAAAAAGGCCTGACCTCGGACATTGATGTCGCCGCTCGGCCGCGATGGCCTCTGGACGAGGCGCGCGCGAACGCCGATCCTGTGCACAAGAAAACGGGCCGCAAGGGCGCCAAGGCTTGATCGGTCGGCGCTCGGGCGGTGGTCGGGGGACCGGAGAAGACATGGAATTTCATACGGCAGGCGTGATTGGCGGCGGCGCATGGGGCACGGCCCTGGCGCAGAGCGCGGCGGCGGCGGGCTTGGCGGTCGTCCTGCAGGCGCGCGAGCCCGAGGTGATCGAGAGCATCCGCACGCGGCGGGTCAACGACGCCTTCCTGCCGGGGATCGAGCTGGACTCGGCCATCAACGTGACCTCAAGCCTGGCGGATCTGGCCGACTGCGATCTGATCCTGGCGGTGCCGCCAGCCCAGCACATGCGCGCGACCCTGGCCGCCTTTGCACCCTACGCCCGGCCGGGTCAGCCCATCGTCCTGTGCGCCAAGGGCATCGAGCGCGGCTCGCTGAAGCTGATGACCGAGGTTCTGGCCGAGACCATTCCCTCGGCCACGCCCGCTGTTCTGTCCGGCCCCAGCTTCGCCGCCGAGGTGGCGCGCGGCCTGCCCAGCGCCGTGACCATCGCCTGCGAGGACGAGGACATGGCGGTCGCCCTGGCCACGGCCCTGTCGGGGCCGGTCTTCCGCCCCTATCTGGCCGACGACCTGATCGGGGCCGAGACCGGCGGGGCCTTGAAGAATGTCCTGGCCATCGCCTGCGGCATCGTCGAGGGCCGCGAGCTGGGCCGCAGCGCCCACGCCGCGGTCATCACCCGCGGCTTCGCCGAGATCGTCCGCGTGGCCCAGGCCCTGGGCGGCAAGGCCGAGACGGTGGCCGGCCTGTGCGGTCTGGGCGATCTGGTCCTGACCTGCTCCAGCCCGCAGTCGCGCAACATGAGCCTGGGCCTGGCCCTGGGTCAGGGCATGAGCGTCGAACAGGCCCTGGCCGGCAAGCGCTCGGTGGCCGAGGGCTATGAGAGCGCGCCCGCCGTGCGCGAACTGACCCGCAAGCTGGGCGTCGAAACCCCCATCTGCGAGGCGGTCGCCGCCGTCCTGGCGGGCGAGACCACGGTGGACGCCGCCATCGAGGCCCTGCTGACCCGGCCGCTCAAGCCCGAACGCGAATAGTCACGTTTTTCCGCTCATCCCCGCGGAGGCGGGGACCCAGTTCGAGCCGTTTCTCAGACCCATGCCCATCTCTATTCAACCCGCGCGCCTTGAGGCCAAAGCACTGGGTCCCCGCCTCCGCGGGGATGAGCGGGTGTGGGGATGACGGACGAGCCGGTTGCCGAAGAGCGCAAGCGCGTCTGGAAGACGCCGCCGAACGTGCCCCTGTGCGCCGAGGCCGACATCGCCGATCCCGGCTCGCGCGGCTTCGTGCTGCAGATCGGCGAGGCCTTCTTCCACGGCTTCGTGGTGAGGAAGGACGGCGAGGTCGCCGGCTGGGGCGACCGTTGCCCGCACGCGGGATTCCCCATCGCCATGGAGCTGGACCGCTATCTGACGCCGGACGGGTCGCTGATCATGTGCGGATGGCACGGGGCCGTGTTCGAGCCCCTGTCGGGCGCCTGCGTCGGCGGGCCCTGCGCGGGCGGCAAGCTGACGCCCTGGCCGGGCGAGGCCAGAGGCGGGATCATCAGGACGGCTTGAGGCGATCCAAAATCGTCACCCTCGGGCTCGTCCCGAGGGCCCATGGTGGCGTGGAGCCGCCCTGGCTCGGCTTCGATGTGTCGTTGTCCTCCTGAAGGAAGGCGTCTCGGCGCAGCGATAGGCCCTCGGGACGAGCCCGAGGGTGACGGATTTTGCAGGCTTTGCGGCTATTCCTTCGGGACCAGCTTCGGGTCCTTGGTGAAGGCTTCGTCGACTTCTTCCTCGGTGATGCGCTTGGACGGGTCGCCGGGCTGGTTGAGGTTCTGTTCCTCGGTGCCGTCGCCCATCATGCCGGGATGGGGATCGGTCTTTTTCGGGTCTTCGGCCATGTCGGGCTCCTTGCTGGACACGCGAAAGCAACACGGCCCGTGAGCCGGCGTTCCATCACGCGCGCTTGAGCCGGGCGGGCGTCAGGGCTTGAGGCGTCTGGCGTTGGCCACGGCGGCGGCGTGGATGGGCGACAGGGCCTGGGCCTGCAGCTTCAGCATGGTGTTTCCCAGGTCCCAGCTGTCGGACAGGGCGCGGGACCAGAGGCCTACGCCCCAGGCGGCCTGCAGCGCCGCCGCCCCGACCAGACTGTCCGCCTTTGCGAGCCGTGCCAGGTGGGCCGAGGCTTCCAGCCCCTCGCGGTCGGCGATGCGGCGGCCCTGATCGGCCAGATCGAGGGCGCCGGACGCCACGGCTCCGGCCGAAGCGGTCAGGGCCTCGACCTTTTCCGTCCCCATGCGGCCCAGTTCGGCGTGATCGGCGCGCAGGGGGTCGGCCAGGGCCTCGCCCATAATGGCCAGACGCCGGGCGATGACCTGGGCCGAAGCCTCGGCGGTCTCCTGTCCGGCGCGGGCGGTGCGGGCGGCGCGAGCAATGGGGTTCATGCAGGGAGCCTGGGCCTGTTTCGCTCGCGGGGCAAGCGGATCAGGCCCCTTCTGCTTCAGGGCAGGACTTCGGCGGCGAAGGCCGAGACGTCCTGGATCAGGGCCGGGATGGAGGCGTCGATGATGGTCTGGCCCTTTTCGGGGCTGGCCTGGGCCGGGTCCGAGCCGATGCGGCCGTCGGGGAAGCGGGCGCGGTAGTCGAGTGCGTCGCGGATCGGACCCATGGGAGCGATCTTGGGGCTGTAGTCGGCCGTCTTGATATGGTCGGGATAGGCGGCCTGCGTCACCGCGATCTCGGACGGGGTGGCGTGGGCGCCGTGGCCGACGGGGAAGATGTCCTCGCACAGTTTGTGCACGCCGGGCAGGTCCCACCAGTTGCGCAGCTTCAGCACGAAGGGCGGGCGTTCCTCGACGAAGGACCATTCGGCGTAGATCTCGGCGAAGGTAGCCTCGATGGTGGCGACATTGCCGCCGTGGCCGTTGAGGAAATAGATGCGCTCGAAGCCGTGGCGGGCCAGGGACGAGACCCAGTCGGTGATCGCCGCCATGAAGGTCGAGGGGCGCAGGGAGATGGTGCCGGGGACGGCCAGGTGATGCTGGGCCATGCCGATGTTGAAGGTCGGGGCG
>JALAGW010000205.1 GCA_022712235.1 Brevundimonas sp.
AACACCCGACTGCAGGTCGAACACCCTGTGACCGAGGCCATCACCGGCGTCGATCTGGTCGAATGGCAGCTGCGCGTCGCGGCGGGCGAACCCATTCCGCTGGCTCAGGCCGACATCCCGATGAAGGGCTGGGCCATGGAGGCCCGCCTCTACGCCGAGGACCCGGCTCACGGCTTCCTGCCGTCCATCGGGCGGCTGGACCACTTCGTCTTGCCCGACGATATTCGCGTCGACACCGGAGTGGAGCAGGGCGGCGAGGTCAGCCAGTTCTACGACCCGATGATCGCCAAGCTGATCGTCCACGCCGACAGCCGCGAGGCCGCCGCCGCCCGCCTGGCCGACGCCTGCCGCGAGGTCGAGGTCTGGCCCGTCCGCACCAACGCCGGCTTCCTCGCCCGCTGCCTGGACCACCCGCGTTTCGTCGAGGGCGACGTGGACACGGGCTTCATCGCGGCGGAGGAAGACCAGTTGCTGAAGTCGGAGACCAACCCGCGCGCCATCGCCGGCGCCGCCGGTCTGATCGGGCTGGAGGCCGACGCCGCCGCCTTTGATGTCGAGGACAAGGCTCTGGCTCCGTGGCGGGCGGGTCTGTTCGGCTTCCGCATGAATGGCGCGGCTCAGTCGCGCACGGCCCTGCATCACGCAGATCAGCAGCACGCCGTGACCCTGGCTGGCGAGCCGGGGTGGCATGGGCGTCAGTCGAGCTTCGATGTCGGCGTGGGTGGTGAAACCGCCCGCGTTTACGGTGAGACGGATCTGGTCGTGGTCGACGGTGAGGTCGTCACCGCCTTTGCCCCCGACGCCGCGCGCATCGTGGTCTTCGACGACGGCGCCGTCATCGAGTTCCGCCGTCGCAAGGCCGCTGCCGGCGCTGGCGGCTCCGCCTCCGACGGCGGCCTTCGCGCCCCCATGCCGGGCAAGATCGTCGCCGCGCCCGCCAAGGCGGGCGATGCCGTGACCAAGGGACAGCCCGTCGTGGTGCTGGAAGCCATGAAGATGGAGCACGCCCTGACCGCGCCCTTCGACGGCGTGGTGGCCGAGTTCAACGTCGCCGTCGGCGATCAGGTCACGGACGGCGCGGTCCTGGCCGTGGTGAAGGCCGAGGAGGCGAAATGATCCTTGCGGCGATGGTGGCGACGGCGCTTCTGGGCGCGGACCTGAGCGACCTGCCGGCGGCGTCCCAGGCGGACCTGCAGTGCATGGGCCTGTTGGCGGTGGCGATCGACGACCCGGCGCTGTCGGAGACGCTCAAGCAGCAGTATTCGGGCGGCATGATGTATTATCTGGGCCGCCTTGAAGGCCGCGATCCGGGGACGGACTGGGTGCAGCGGATGCTGGACTATACCGACAACACCCCGGTTCTGCAGATTCGGTCGCACGGTCAGCGTTGCGGGCATGAACTGATCGTCAAGGGACAGGAAATCTTCGCCAAACTCGACCGCGAGCCCTGAGCCGGGTCTGGCCATCACGGCGCCGGACGACTAGTTGGGCCTCATGCCCCTTCACATGATCAAACTCTGCGTCGGCGTGACCGAGGTCGAGACGCTGGAAGCGAACGCCGCGCGTTCCGACTGGCGCATCGTCCATACGCGCATGACGCCCAAGCGCGCGGCCGAGATCGAGGACGGCGGCTCGCTGTACTGGGTCATGAAGGGTTCGGTGACCTGCCGTCAGCGTATCCTCGACATCACGACCGTCGGCGAGGGCAAGGCCAGTCGCTGCGAGATCAGACTGGACAGCCAGGTCATCCGCACCACGCCCCTGGCCCGGCGGCCGTTTCAGGGGTGGCGCTACTTCGACAAGGACGTGCCGCCGGACCTGTCGGTAGCCGAGGCGACGGACCTGCCCGACGATCTGGCGCGCGAACTGCGGGAACTCGGCGCCTGGTGACCCTTTTGTGGCATTGGGGGTGAGGTGTTGACCTTTGGTCGCGCCCGTGGCCTGTCCCGGCTCCCATGACCAACGCCCTGTTCAGCTTCAAGACCCGCGAAACCCTGTCCGAGCTGCTGAAGCTGGCCTGGCCGGTCGTGCTGGCGCGTCTGGGCATCATGACCATGGGCCTGACTGACGCCATTGTCGTGGGTCACTACGCCAGCCGCGAGCTGGCCTATCATTCCCTGGCCTGGGCGCCGTCCTCAGTCGTCCTGACCACGGCGGTCGGTCTGATGATGGGGGTTCAGGTCATGACCGCCCGCCTGCTGGGCGAGGGCCGCAAGGACGAGGTCGGCGCGGTCCTGCGGCGCGGCATGGTCTATGCGTTGCAGATCGGCGTGGTCTCCATGATCGCCCTGATGGCGCTGGGGCCGTTCGGGCTGACGCACATGGGTCTGGAAGACGGTCTGGGCGAGGGCGCTTCGCCTGTGCTGATGATCTTCGCCCTGTCCATGCCCGCCTATCTGATCTCGGTCGCGGCCCAGTTCTTCCTTGAGGGGCTGCATCGACCCAAGGCCGGCATGGTCGCCATGTGGGTCGCCAATGCGGTCAACCTGGGCCTGAACCTGCTGCTGGTCCCCGACATTCTGGGTCTGGGCCTGCACGGCGCACAGGCCTCAGCCTGGGCCACCTTCGGCGCGCGCATGGCGCTGGCCATCTTCCTGGTCATCTTCATCCTGCGCCTGCCCGAGGCGAAGGCCTGGGGCGTGTTCAGCAAGCCGAAGCGCGATAAGGTCGTCGAGCGCGAGCAGATGAAGGTGGGTTTCGGCGCGGGTTCGTCCAACTTCATCGAGGTCGGCGCCTTCGCCGCCATGACCCTGTTCGCGGGCCAGTTGGGCGCCGCCGAGACCGCCAGCTGGGCGGTCGTCATCAACGTCTCCGCCATCGTCTTCATGGTGCCCATGGGCCTGTCGTCGGCGACGGCGGTTCTGGTGGGCCGCAGCTACGGCGCGGGCGACAAGGCCGGGGTCATGCGCGGCGGTCTGGCGGGCGTCGGCGTGGTGACGGTTCTGGCCTTCATCATCGCCATCGGCCTGTGGCTGACAGCGCCTCTGGTGGTCAGCGCCTATACGACCGACCCGGCCATCCTGGCCATCGCGGCCCCGGCCCTGGTTCTGGCGACCCTCTTCTTCGTCGCCGACGCCCAGCAGGTGGTGGCGGCCCAGGCCAACCGCGCGGCGGGCGACGTGGTCTGGCCGACGCTGATGCACCTGCTGTCCTATGGCGTCATCATGATCCCGCTGGGCTGGTGGCTGGCGCACCGGATCGGCGTCGACGGTCTGGTCTGGTCGGTCATCGTGGCCAGCCTGATCTCGGGCGCCTTGCTGACCGGGCGCTTTGTGCGGATCGCGCGGAGGCTTTGAGAAACGGCGTCACGTCTCCTCCCTGTCGCGTAGCGATGGGGAGGGGGACCGCGAAGCGGTGGAGGGGTTCTTCACGCCCATGCGACTCTCCGCCGTTGAACGTATTGACGTCAGCACGCCTTCCAGATGGACACGTACGTCTTCGGCGACGATCCTGAGGACCAGCAGGCCCTGCTGTTCAAGCCATGCGGTCCTGCGTCGGTCGTGCTCGATGCGGTCAGGGAGCGCATGGGTCGCGCCATCAACCTCGACGGCCAGCTTGGCTTCGGCGCAGTAGAAGTCGAGCACATAGGGACCGATGGGATGTTGTCGGCGGAATTTGAGATCGTTCAGCCCGCGTCGACGCAGACAGACCCATAGGCGTGCTTCAGGCGGCGTCAGAGCGCTGCGTTGGACGCGAGCGCGTGAAACTGATCCTGTGGAACTCAAGAGCCCCTCCACCGCTTCGCGGTCCCCCTCCCCATTGCCTCGCAATGGGGAGGAGACGTCAAGACGAAGGTGACGCCTAGGGTTTCGCCCTCTATATCCGTCTGCTTCCTCCCGCAGACTGGACGACCATGGCCCGCATCCTCATCACCTCGGCGCTGCCCTACATCAACGGCATCAAGCACCTTGGGAATCTGGCCGGGTCCATGTTGCCCGCCGATGTCTGGGCGCGGTTCATGCGGGCGCGCGGGAACGACGTCCTCTATGTCTGCGCCACCGACGAGCACGGCACTCCGGCCGAGCTGGCCGCCGCCGCCGCCGGTCAGGACGTCCGCACCTATTGCGACGAGCAGCATCAGGTCCAGAAGAAGGCCGCCGACGCCTTCAATCTGTCTTTCGACGTCTTCGGCCGCAGCTCCAACGCCCCGAACACCCGCCTGACCCAGCATTTCGCCAAGGTGCTGGAGGAGAAGGGCCTGATCGAGGAACGCGTCGACCGGATGATCTATTCGATCGACGACGCCCGCTTCCTGCCCGACCGCTATGTCGAAGGGACCTGCCCCCATTGCGCCTATGAAAAGGCGCGCGGCGACCAGTGCGACAACTGCGGCCGCCTGCTGGACCCGACCGATCTGATCAATCCCTATTCGGCCGTCTCGGGCAGCCGCAATCTGGAGGTCCGCGACACCCGCCACCTCTATCTGCTGCAGACCAAGGTGGCCGACGACGTGCGCGCCTGGGTCGACGCCCGCTCGGAGGGCTGGCAGCCGCTGGCCCGCTCCATCGCTTACAAGCATCTGGACGAGGGCCTGATCGACCGCGGCATCACCCGCGACCTGAAGTGGGGCGTGCCGGTCGTCGGTCCCGACGGCGGCCCGCGTCCGGGCATGGAGGGCAAGGTCTTCTACGTCTGGTTCGACGCCCCCATCGAATACATCGGCGCGACCGAAGAATGGGCCGAACAGTCGGGCGGAAATTGGCGCTCGTGGTGGCGTCTGGACGAGGGCGCGAATGATGTGCGCTACGTCCAGTTCATGGGCAAGGACAACGTGGCCTTCCACACCGTCAGCTTCCCGGCGACCATCCTGGGCTCGGGCGAGCCGTGGAAGACCGTCGACCAGCTCAAGGCCTTCAACTGGCTGAACTGGTACGGCGGCAAGTTCTCGACCAGCATGGGCCGGGGCGTCTTCATGGATCAGGCGCTGGAGCTGCTGCCCGCCGACTACTGGCGCTGGCACCTGACGGCCTATGGGCCGGAGCATTCCGACGCCGCCTTCACCTGGGAGCAGTTCCAGTCGACGACGAACAAGGATCTGGCCGACGTCCTGGGCAACTTCGTCAACCGCATCGTCAAGTTCACGGAATCTAAGTTCGACGGCGTCGTGCCCGAGGGCGGCGAACCGGGCGCGCTGGAAGAAAAACTGGCGGCCGACGTCAAGGCCGCGCTGGCGACCCTGACCTATGAGTTCGAGGCCATGGAGTTCCGCAAGGCGGCCCAGGCGGCCCGCGCCCTGTGGGTGCTGGGCAATGAGTATCTGCAGGAAGCCGCCCCCTGGACGGCGCTGAAGACGGACCGGGAA
>JALAGW010000206.1 GCA_022712235.1 Brevundimonas sp.
CGCCCCTATCGCATCCCGGCGAACGAGGCCGCGCCCGACGTGCCGGTCGCCTTCAACATGCTGGCCGTCAGCTGGTCGCCCCAGGCCTGCCGCTCGGGCAAGGACTACCCGGACGAACGCTATCAGTGCGCCCAGAACCGGTTCGGCCTGACCCTGCACGGCCTGTGGCCCAATGGCGCGGACAACAAACACCCGCGCTACTGCGCCGCCCCTGGCCCGGCCATCCCGGTCGAAACCGTGCGCAAGAACTTCTGCATGACGCCCTCACCCTCCCTGCAACAGCACGAATGGGCCGCCCACGGCACCTGCGGCTGGAACAGCCCCGAGGCCTATTTCGAACAGGCCGCGCGGATGTGGAACGGCCTGAACAAGCCGGATCTGGAAGCCATCCCGGCCCAGCGTCTGACCGCAGGCGCCATCCGCGACGCCTTCGTCGCCGCCAACCCCGGCCTGTCGCGCGACGGGGTCTTCATCGCCACCACCGACGGCTGGTTCCGTGAGGCGCGGCTCTGCTACTCCAAGGACTATCGTCCCATGCGCTGCCCGCGGGGCCTGGGCGCGCCTGACCGCGAGCGCCTGAAGCTGGCGCCGACCGGCCCCACGCAAACGACCCGTTAACCGAAGCGGCGCAGCCTCGCATTCGCCGCCCCTGTGGGCCGTCTTGTGGAGCGCCGCCGATGTCGACCGTGCTGACCCAGAGCTATCGCCGCCAGCGCGACCACTTCGAGCCCCAGGACCTGGACCCGCAGGAGCAGCGCCGCCTGCGCGGCCTACTGGAGCAGATCGACTACGCCGCCTTCGTTTCGAACCGCGAGGTCATCGGCCAGACCCTGTCTCGGGTGGACGTCGGCACGTTCCAGAAGCTGGCGGTCCTGACCGCCAACGCCCGCGCCCGCTGGGCCGCCGAGGCCCTGCGCCTGTCGGAATCCGGCTCGGCCGTGACGGTCGACCAGACCGCCCGCCTGACCGCCGCCCGCACCGCCTACGAGGAGTTGGCCGAGGCCTATGAGGCCCTGCGCCGCATGGTCGAACGCGGATACCTGACCTTGCGCTAGAGGCGCCCCTGTGCGCCTATCAGCGACATGATCACCGCCGCATTCCTTCTGTCCGCCCTGCTCGTCGTCGCTCCGGCAACCACGCAGGACCAGGACGGCTGGACCCTGACGGAGGCGAGCGGCGCCCTGATCGCCAGCGCCAGCTATGAAAGCGGCCAGTCCCTTGTCGTCCGATGCCGCAATAAACGTCTGGACGTCATGATGACCGGCGTGCCGACTGAATCCGGCGCGCAAACCCGTCGGCTCGAATGGGCTGCGCAAGGCGGGGAGCATCAGAGACAAACCTGGCTCAACCTTTCCGATCAGCCCATGATCTTCGCCAGTCGCCCCGTCCATGTCGCCCGCATATTGAGAAAGGGCGGCACGGCGTCCGTTCGATTGCCAGCCAGCAGCGAGACCGCCCAAGCCCATCGATACGACCTGCCTCTCCCGTCTGACGCCGACGGCCTCGATCAGGTCCTCGCCGCCTGCGAGGCCCGACTGGACGATCCGCGTGACGATCTGATCGAGATCGATCCGCCCTACGAACGTCCCGGCGTCTTTCCCGACATCTGGCAAAGGCACGCGACGCCGCAGTATCCCAACAGGGCTATGTCGGCTGGCGCCGGAGAGGTCCTGTTCAGCTGCATTGTGGCCGAGGCTGGCCGACTGCGCGACTGCCGCATCGAGATGGAGAACCCGCCGCGCGTCGGCTTCGGTCAAGCCACCCTGGACGCCCTTTCTTTCTCGCGCGTTCGTCTCGGACCGGGCGTCGAGCCTGGCCGTCTAGTCATCAGCCGCACGCTCTTCCGTCTGGACTAGAACGGCCTGTTCATCCGGACGACCTGCCCTCGCCCGAGATCACAGAACAAAACTACGCGGACTTGCATCAAGCGTGGCCGTTTCCCTTATCCAGGGGCATGAAGCGTCTGACACCCCTCCTCGCGGCCCTGTTCCTGCTGGCCGCCTGCGGTCCCTCGGCTCGCCCTGACGATGCTCCCGCGCCCATACCCGACAACCGGGCGCTGGCGGCCCTGTTCAGGGACGATCAGGCGGCGCGCAAAGACGGCGGGCCTAGCCCGATGGAAAGCCTGGCCGACGCCGAGCGCCGGGCGCAGGTCCGGGCCATGCTGGCGCGGGACGAGGTGCGTTCCAGGAAAGACTATTGGCGAGCGGGCTTCATCTTCCAGCATGGCGACCGGCCTGAAGACTTCCTGCTGGCCCACGCCCTGGCGACCGCCGCCCTGAGCCTGGGCGAACAGGACGGCGCCTGGCTGGCCGCCGCCAGTCTGGACCGCTACCTGGTGGCGACGGACCGGCCACAGATCTACGGCACCCAGTTCATCGCGTTTCCAGATCAACCAACGACCCAGAGCGCCCTCGACCGCGACCTGCTCACCGACGCCATTCGCAAGGCGACCCGCGTGCCGCCCCTGGCCGAACAGGCGCCGCCGCCGTGATCCAGGCCGGGTCCCAGCGGCTCTAGTCCAGCGGCTGGGGCCTGGTGACGACCGGGGCGTCGGGGTCCGCCTGGGCCGGACGCGCCGCGGGCGGCGCGGGGCCGGCGGCCGGAACCGGCTCGGGAGCCGGCGCGCTCCCCGCGGCCGGCG
>JALAGW010000207.1 GCA_022712235.1 Brevundimonas sp.
CGCCAATTCCGCCCTTGCCGGTTCCGCCGCCCTCGGCCGGCGCCGGCTTGGACGGCGGCGGAACCGGCAAGGGCGGAATTGGCGACGGCCGGACGAGCTCTACCTCGACCGGCCGCGACAAGGGCGTGAAAGGCGGTGCGGGCCGCAGATGCCCGAGCAGTCCGAACAGAGTCAGATGCAGCGCCCCGACAGCCACGCCCGCCATGGCGAACCTGGCGCTTCGTGACGACGATCTGCTGCTCATGTGCGCCCCGTGAAAGCGGTTACCCGAACGCCTAACGCCCGAAACCCGCTTCAGATCAGGGCTAGACCAGAGCGCCGTCGATAGCGGCGGCCACCGTGGCGATGTCGCCCATGCCGTCGATCTCGGTCAGCTTGCCCTGGGCTTCATAGTAGGGAAGCAGGGGCGCGGTCTGGGCGTTGTAAACGGCCAGGCGGTCCTTGAAGGTCTCGGGGTTGTCGTCCGGACGGCCCTGCTCGGCGAAGCGCTTGCCGATGCGGGCGGTCAGGGCCGCGTCGTCGACCTTGAGGCGCACGACCCGGTCGATCCGGGCGCCGCGCTTGGCCAGCATGGCGTCCAGGGCTTCGGCCTGGGCCACGTTGCGCGGGAAGCCGTCGAAGATGGCGCCGCCGGCGGCCTCGGCCTCCGGCAGACGGTCCTCGCTCAGGGCGATGACGATCTCGTCGGTGACGAGATCGACGCGCGCCAGCACGTCCTTGACCTTGAGGCCCAGATCAGAGCCGGAAGCGATCGCAGAGCGAAGCATGTCGCCGGTCGAGAGCTGGATCATGCCCCGCTCCTCGACCAGACGCTTGGCTTGCGTGCCCTTGCCGGCCGCGGGCGGCCCGAACAGGATCAGGTTCATCTTGCGGGCTCCCCTACCCGATTAGCGTCGGGCGGGGGCGGCGCCGCCCCGACCGCCACGACCACGCAGCTTGGCCTTCTTGATCAGACCCTCGTACTGGTGCGCCAGCAGTTGGGACTGAATCTGGGCGACAGTGTCCATCGTGACCGAGACGACGATCAAGATAGACGTTCCTCCGAAGTAGAGGCTGTTGCCCAGGCTGCTGACCAGGAACTCCGGCAGCAGGCAGACCGCGGTGATGTAGGCGGCGCCGATCACTGTCAGGCGCGTCAGGACATAGTCCAGATACTCGGCCGTGCGCTTGCCCGGACGGATGCCCGGCAGGAAGCCGCCGTACTTGCGCAGGTTCTCGGCCGTGTCCTCGGGGTTGAAGGTGATCGAGGTGTAGAAGAAGCAGAAGAAGACGATCAGGACCGCATACAGGATCATGAACAGCGGCTGGCCGTGCGTCAGCTGCGCCGTCACCAGCGGCAGCCAGCTCATCCACTCGGGCAGGTTGGCCTGGGCGGTGAAGGTGGCGACCGTCGTCGGCAGCATCAGCAGCGACGAGGCGAAGATGGCGGGAATGACGCCGGCGGTGTTGACCTTCAGCGGCAGGAACGAGCGCTCGCCGCCCGTCATGCGGTTGCCTTCCTGGCGCTTCGGATACTGGATCAGAAGACGACGCTGGGCGCGTTCCATGAAGACGATGAAGACGATGACCGCCACGGCCATGACCGCGATGAACAGCAGGGTGAAGGCGGACATCTGACCTTGTTGGGCCAGGCCCAGCAGGCGCGCCACTGTCGACGGCAGAACCGCCACGATGCCGGCGAAGATGATCAGCGAGATGCCGTTGCCGACGCCGCGCGCCGTCACCTGCTCGCCCAGCCACATCAGGAACATGGTGCCGCCCGTCAGGGTGGTGACCGTCGAGATGATGAAGAAGATGCCCGGCTGATCGATCAGACCGGCCTGGGCGTTCAGGCCGGCGGCGATGCCGAAGGACTGGGCCAGGGCCAGGAAGACCGTCAGGTAACGGGTGTACTGGTTCAGCTGCTTGCGGCCGCTTTCGCCGCCTTCCTTCTTCAGCTTCTCCCAGGGCGGGTAAACCGCGCCCATCAGCTGCACGATGATCGAGGCCGAGATGTAGGGCATCACGTTCAACGCGAAGACCGCCATACGCTCGACCGCGCCGCCCGAGAACATGTTGAACATGTCCAGGATGCCGCGCTGGCCATCAGGGTTCTGGAAGAAGGCCAGGAAGGCCTCGGAATTAATGCCCGGAATCGGAACATAGGTGCCGATCCGATAGACCAGCAGCGCGCCCAGCGTGAACAGCAGGCGTTTGTGCAGCTCGGTCGCTTTCGCGAACGAGCCCATGTTCATATTGGCGGCGAGTTGTTCAGCGGCCGAAGCCATCAGGCGGTCCCCACGACTATGCCCGTCGTCAGATAGGCGGAAAGCGGCTCCCTTGCGAGAGCCGCTTTCGGAAAATCGTCATCCCGGTGCGGATGATCCCGGCGAGCGCCGCGTCAGCGACGCTCGCACGGGATGACGATATCGATTTTAGGCCTTGGCCGCGGCGCGCTTGGCGCGGGCCGAGATCTTGTTGGCGTCGCCCAGCGGCGCCTTGGCGGCCGGAGCCTTGCCCTTGGCGGCGTTGCGCTTCTCGACGCGAGCAGCGGCCTTGGCTTCAGCGGCGATGCGCTGTTGCTCGACCTTGCCGCCGGCGGCTTCGATGGCCTTGACGGCGCCCGACGAGGCCGACCAGACGACCAGGTTCAGCTTGGCCTTCAGTTCGCCTTCGCCCAGGACGCGAACGCCGTCCTTGACGCGACGGATCACGCCGGCGGCCACCAGGGCGGCGCCGTTGATCTCAGCCTTGGCGTCCAGCTTGCCGGCGTCGATGGCTTCTTGCACGCGCCACAGGTTCACTTCGGCCAGCTTCAGGGCGTTCGGGTTGTTGAAGCCGCGCTTCGGCATGCGCATGTAGAGCGGCATCTGGCCGCCTTCGAAGCCGCCGATGGCGACGCCGGTACGCGACTTCTGACCCTTGACGCCGCGACCGGCGGTCTTGCCCTTGCCCGAACCCGGGCCGCGGCCGACGCGCATGCGCTTGGTGTGAGCGCCTTCGTTGTCGCGAATTTCGTTCAGTTTCATATGCCTGATCCTTTCGGGTTCTAGCGCCAGGTCGATCAAGGCGATCGCGCCTGACTCGGCGTTGGATAAATTGAAGGGCCGCTTCTAGGCGGCCCGTCACAGCATCGCAAGATGCTTCTTCAAAGAGAAACGCCCTCCCCCGGCATCGGGAGAGGGCGCATCGTCTTATTTTTCGACCACTTCGACCATGTGGGCGACCTTGGCGATCATCCCACGAACCGAGGGGGTGTCTTCCAGCGTCGACTCACGGCCGATGCGGTTCAGACCCAGACCCGACAGAGTGGCGCGCTGATCCGACTTGCGGCGGATCGGGCTGGCCGTCTGGCGGACCGTGACGGTGGCTTTTTCGTTCTTGGCCATGTCTATCAGCCCTCGACTGCTTCAGGCGCCGAAGCGCCGTCGTTGCGGCGGCCCATCAGGTCGGCGACCTTCTTGCCACGCTTTGCAGCAACCTGACGCGGCGACGATTGAACCTTCAGAGCTTCGAAGGTCGCGCGGATCATGTTGTACGGGTTCGACGAACCGGTCGACTTGCCGACGACGTCCTGGACGCCGAGGGTTTCGAGGACCGCACGCATCGGACCGCCGGCGATGACGCCCGTGCCGGGAGGGGCAGCGCGCATCATGATCTTGCCGGCGCCCCAACGGCCGTTGCCGTCGTGGTGCAGGGTGCGGTTCTCGCGGAGCGGAACGCGGATCATGGTCTTCTTGGCTTCTTCAGTCGCCTTGCGGATGGCTTCCGGCACTTCACGCGCCTTGCCATGACCGAAGCCGACCCGGCCCTTGCCGTCGCCCACAACCATCAGGGCTGCGAACGAGAAACGACGTCCGCCCTTAACGGTGGCGGCGACGCGGTTGATGTGCACCAGCTTTTCGACGATGTCCGAATCCGGGCCATCGACAACGGGAGCGTTACGGTCGCGGCGGTCGCGGTTCTGACCACCTTGTCCGCGTTGGGGTTCACGAGCCATGCTTCTCGATCCCTTAGAAGTTCAGGCCGGCTTCACGCGCGGCCTCCGCCAGCGCCTTGACGCGGCCGTGATAGATGTAGCCGCCGCGGTCGAAGACGACGTCGGTGACGCCCTTCTCCTTGGCGCGTTCGGCGATCAGCTTGCCGATCGCAGCAGCGGCGGCGACGTCCGAACCCTTGGAACCCTTGCCGCCTTCCAGCGACGAGGCGGCGGCCACCGTGACGCCCTGGGCGTCGTCGATGATCTGGGCCGAGATGTTCTTGTCCGAACGGAAGACCGACAGACGCAGGCGACCGTTGGCGACAGCCTTGAGGCGACGACGGTTGCGTTCGGCGCGGCGCTTGGCTTGTTGTTGCAGAGAAAGAGCCATGACTTACTTCTTCTTGCCTTCCTTGCGCCGGACGGTCTCGCCCTGATAGCGCACGCCCTTGCCCTTGTAGGGTTCCGGCGGACGCAGCTTGCGGATGACGGCGGCGATTTCACCGACGACCTGCTTGTCCGAGCCCGAGATCTTGATCTCGGTCTGCTTCGGCACGGCGAAGGTGACGCCGGCCGGCGGGTCGATGTCGACTTCATGCGAGAAGCCGAGTTGCAGCGACAGAGCCTGGCCCTTCAGCGCAGCGCGGTAACCCACGCCGACCAGTTCCAGGGTCTTGTCGAAGCCCGTGGTCACGCCGGTGACCATGTTGTCGACCAGGGTCCGCGACAGACCCCACATCGCGCGAGCGCGAGGCGTGTCCGAACGCGGGGTCAGCGACAGTTCGTCGCCTTCCTGCTTGACTTCGATTTCCTCGGCGACGGTCCAGGAGCGTTCGCCCTTGGGGCCCTTCACGGTGACGTTCTGGCCGTTGAGCGTGACAGTCACGCCCTTCGGCACAGCGATGGTTTTCTTGCCAATACGGGACATATCAGTAGACCCTGCAGAGGACTTCGCCGCCGACGTTAGCGTCGCGGGCGTTGGCGTCGGACATGACGCCCTTCGAAGTCGAAAGGATCGAGATGCCGAGGCCGTTCTTGATCGGCTTCAGATCGCCGATGGCCGAATAGACGCGACGGCCGGGCTTCGACACGCGGGCGATCTCAGCGATCACCGGCTGGCCGTCGAAGTACTTCAGCTCGATCTCGAACTGCGGGAACTCGCCGGGGTTCTGAACCAGCGAATAGCCGCGGATGTAGCCTTCGTCCTGCAGCACGTCGAGGACGCGCTGGCGCAGACGCGAGGCCGGGGTCAGCACCTTGGAACGCTTGCGGGTCGCCGCGTTCTTGATGCGAGCGATCATGTCGCTCAGGGGATCGTTGATCATCATATCTGTTCGCTCCCCTTACCAGCTCGACTTGGTCAGGCCGGGGATCTGCCCCAGGTTGCCCAGCTCGCGCATGGCGATCCGGCTCATCTTCAGCTTGCGGTAGAAGGCCCGCGGACGGCCCGTCACTTCGCAGCGGTTGCGGATGCGCGACGGAGCCGAGTTGCGCGGCAGCTCACCCAGCTTCAGGCGAGCGTCGAAACGCTCTTCCAGCGGCAGGCTCTCGTCGTTGGCGGTCGCCTTGAGGGCGGCCCGCTTTGCGGCATACTTCGCAACCAGGGCCTTGACGGCTTCGTTACGGTTTACGGCGCTTTTCTTAGCCATTGTTCTCTTCCCTTCCCGCTCAGTTCTTGATGAACGGGAAATTGAACTCGGTGAGGAGAGCCTTGGCTTCCTCATCGGTCTTGGCCGTGGTGCAGACGACGATGTCCATGCCCCACATCTGATCGATCTGGTCGTAGTTGATCTCGGGGAACACGATGTGCTCCTTCAGACCCGTGGCGTAGTTGCCGCGACCGTCGAACGAGGTGCCCTTCAGACCACGGAAGTCCTTCACGCGCGGCAGCGCGATCGTGATGAAGCGGTCCAGGAACTCGTACATCTGGGCGCCGCGCAGCGTGACCTTGCCGCCGATGACCATACCTTCACGCAGCTTGAAGCCGGCGATGGAGTTACGAGCCTTGGTCGGCACAGCCTTCTGACCGGCGATGGCCGTCAGGTCCTTGAGGGCCGCATTGACCTTCTTGGAGTCTGCGACAGCTTCGCCGACGCCCATGTTCAGGACGATCTTGTCCAGCTTGGGGATCTGCATCTCGTTCGTGTAGCCGAACTTTTCCTTCAGGGCGCCGCGGATGCGGTCCTGATATTCGGTCTTGAGACGCGGCGTGTACTTGGTGTCAGCCATTAGATGACGTCTCCCGTGGTCTTGGCGAAGCGAACCTTGGCGTCGCCTTCGACCTTGAAGCCGACGCGGGTCGCCTTGCCGTTGGCGTCGGCGATCGCGACGTTCGACAGGTGAAGCGAGGCTTCCTTGTGCTTGATGCCGCCTTGCGGGTCAGCCTGGGTCGGGCGCGTGTGGCGCTGAACCATGTTGACGCCTTGCACGACGACGCGGTTTTCGGTCGGGAGGACCTTCAGCACCTGGCCGGTGCGTCCCTTGTCCTTGCCGGTCAGGACGACGACCTTGTCGCCCTTCTTGATCTTGGCGGCCATATTACAGGACCTCCGGAGCCAGCGAGATGATCTTCATGTGGTTCTTGGCGCGCAGTTCGCGAGGAACCGGGCCAAAGATCCGCGTGCCGACCGGCTCGTTCTGCTTGTTGACGATGACGGCGGCCGACTTGTCAAAACGGATGACCGAGCCGTCCTTGCGCTGGATGTCCTTGGCGGTGCGAACGACGATGGCGCGAACGACGTCGCCCTTCTTCACGCGGCCGCGCGGGATAGCTTCCTTCACCGAGGCGACAATGGTGTCGCCCACCGAGGCGTAGCGGCGCTTGGAGCCGCCCAACACCTTGATGCACATGACCCGGCGAGCGCCCGAGTTATCGGCGACCTCCAGGTTAGTTTGCATCTGGATCATAGGATCCGATCCTTTTCTTTAGGAAGCCGAGGCGGGGGAAACGACTTCCCAACGCTTCAGCTTGGACTTGGGGGCGCACTCGACGATGCGTGCGACGTCGCCGACTTTGAGGGCGTTGCCCTCATCGTGAGCGTGGTACTTCTTGGACAGACGGACGATCTTCTTCAGGACCGGGTGCAGCAGAGTGCGCTCGACCTTCACGACGACCGTCTTGTCGCCCTTGTCGGACACGACCACGCCTTCAAGAATACGTTTGGGCATAGGTGTTTCCTTAAACCGCTGCGCGCTTCTCACGCAGCAGCGTGGAGATGCGAGCGATGTCCTTGCGCACTTCCGAGACCCGGTGGGTCTTTTCCATCTGGCCGGTGGCGGCCTGGAAGCGCAGGTTGAACTGTTCCTTCTTGAGCTTCAGCAGCTCGTCGGCCAGTTGATCGGGGGTCTGGCCCCGGAGATCGGCGATCTTGGTCATGCCGCTTCCTCAAGGTGAGCGATGCCGGCGTCGAGGCGGGTGACCACCTTGGTGCGGACCGGCAGCTTGGCCGCGCCGAGGCGCAGAGCTTCGCGAGCCACATCGTCCGGCACGCCGTCGATTTCGAACAGGATGCGACCGGGGTGGCAGCGCGCGGCCCAATGGTCCACGGCGCCCTTGCCCTTACCCATCCGGACTTCAGCCGGCTTGCCCGTGACGGGCAGATCCGGGAAGACCCGGATCCAGACGCGGCCCTGACGCTTCATCTGACGCGTGATCGCGCGGCGAGCCGCTTCGATCTGACGAGCCGTGATGCGCTCGGGTTCCACCGTCTTCAGGCCGTAGGAGCCGAAGTTCAGCGAGAAACCACCCTTGGCCGAGCCATGGATGCGGCCCTTGAAGGCCTTGCGGTACTTGGTCTTTTTAGGTTGCAACATGACCTATCAGCCCTCACGACCACGGCGCGGACCGCGATCACCGCGGGGGCCGCCACGGCCTTCGTTGGACGACGGACCCGAGGCTTCCTGGGCCCAACGCTTGTCCTGGGCCATCGGGTCGTGCTCGAGCACCTCACCCTTGAAGACCCAGACCTTCACGCCGATGATGCCGTAGGTCGTCTTGGCTTCGTAGAAGCCATAGTCGATGTCGGCGCGCAGGGTGTGAAGCGGCACGCGACCTTCGCGATACCATTCCATACGTGCGATTTCGGCGCCGCCCAGACGGCCCGAGACGTTGATGCGGACGCCCTTGGCGCCGAGGCGCATGGCGGACTGCATCGAACGCTTCATGGCGCGGCGGAAGGCGATACGGCGTTCCAGCTGCTGAGCGATGTTTTCAGCGATCAGCTGCGCGTCGGTTTCCGGCTTGCGGACTTCGACGATGTTCAGGTGAACTTCGCCTTCGGTGCGAGCCGAGATGTCCTTGCGGAGCTTCTCGATGTCAGCGCCCTTCTTGCCGATCACGACGCCCGGACGGGCGGCGTAGATCGTCACGCGGCACTTCTTGTGCGGACGCTCAATGATGATGCGCGACACGCCGGCGGCGACCAGGCGTTCCTTGAGCCACGTGCGCAGCTTCAGGTCCTGGTGCAGCAGGCGGGCGTAGTCGGCGCCGCCGGCGAACCAGCGGCTGTCCCACGTGCGGTTCACGCCAAGGCGCAGACCGACCGGATTGATTTTCTGTCCCATCAGGCGGCCTCGCCGGCTTCACGGACCACGATCGTGATCTCGCTGAACGGTTTCAGGATGCGCGACGAGCGACCGCGAGCACGGCTCGCGAAGCGCTTCATCACCAGGTTCTTGCCCACGAAGGCCTCGGCGACGAACAGGTTGTCGATGTCGAGGTTGTGGTTGTTCTCGGCGTTCGAGATCGCCGAATACAGGACCTTGCGGACGTCGCCGGCGATGCGCTTGTGGCTGAATTCCAGCTCGTTCAGCGCCTTCTGGACCGGCAGACCGCGGATCGAGGCGGCCACCAGGTTCAGCTTTTGAGGGCTGATGCGAACGTTGACCAGCTTGGCGCGAGCCTCAGTGGCCTCGACGCGACGGGCGTTTTTGGACTGGGCCATGGATTACTTCCTTTTGGCCTTCTTGTCCGCCGCGTGACCCGGGAAGTTCCGGGTCGGGGCGAACTCGCCAAACTTCATGCCGACCATGTCTTCGTTGACCATCACCGGCACATGCTTTTGGCCGTTGTGGACGCCGAAGGTCAGGCCGACAAACTGCGGCAGGATGGTGGAGCGACGCGACCAGGTCTTGATCACATCCTTGCGGCCCGACGTTTGAACGGCGTCGGCCTTCTTGAGCAGATACCCGTCGACAAACGGGCCTTTCCAGGAGGAGCGGGCCATTCTTAGCGAGCCTTCTTCACGTGGCGAGTACGGATGATGAACTTATCCGTAGCCTTGTTCTTGCGGGTGCGGGTGCCCTTGGTGTCCTTACCCCACGGCGTAACCGGGGTGCGACCGCCAGAGGTCCGGCCTTCACCACCACCATGCGGGTGGTCGATCGGGTTCATGGCGACGCCGCGAACGTGCGGACGCCAGCCCATGTGACGAACGCGACCGGCCTTGCCGAGGTTCTGGTTCATGTGGTCGGGGTTCGACACGGCGCCGACGGTGGCCATGCAGGAGTCCAGGACCATGCGCAGCTCGCCCGAGCCGAGACGGATCTGGGCGTAGCCCTGATCGCGGCCGACCAGCTGGGCGTAAGCGCCGGCCGAACGGGCCAGCTGAGCGCCCTTGCCCGGCTTCATCTCGATGTTGTGGATGATCGTACCCACGGGCATCGAGCGCAGCGGCATGGCGTTGCCCGGCTTCACGTCGACCTTTTCACCAGCGACGACGACGTCGCCGGCCTTCAGGCGCTGCGGCGCGATGATGTAGGTCTTCTCGCCGTCGGCGTAGGTCACCAAGGCGATGAAGGCCGTGCGGTTCGGGTCGTATTCCAGACGCTCGACCGTGCCGATCGCGTCGAACTTGCGACGCTTGAAGTCGATCTTGCGGTACAGGGTCTTGGCGCCGCCGCCGCGGAAGCGAACGGCGATGCGACCGCCCTGCCCGCGACCGCCGGACTTGGTCAGACCTTCGGTCAGCGACTTCTCGGGACGGCCCTTGTGGAGCTCGGACCGGTCGACCAGCACCAGGGCGCGGCGGCCCGGCGACGTCGGATTGTAGGTTTTCAAGGCCATCTTCTTAGAGCCCCGTCGTGACGTCGATCGACTGGCCGTCAGCCAGCGTCACGATCGCTTTCTTGATGTCCACGCGGCGACCGAGGATGCCCCGGAAACGCTTGGTCTTGCCCTTTTGAACCAGGGTGTTGACCTTGAGGACGTTGACTTTGAACAGACTTTCGACCGCGGCGGCGATCTCGTCCTTGGTCGCCGTGCCGGCGACGCGGAAGACGACCTTGTTCTGCTCCGACAGGATCGTGGCCTTCTCGGTGATCACCGGAGCCAGGATGGTGTCGTAGTGCTTGGCGGTGGGTTGAGCGGCGGCCATTATGCGGCTTCCTTCTCAGCGAAGCGCGCCTCGATGGCTTCGACAGCCGCCTTGGTCAGCACCAGTTTGTCGGCCCGCAGGATGTCATAGACGTTGAGGCCGGCGTTCGGCAGGACGTCGATGTGCGGGATGTTGCGAGCGGCCAGGCCGAAGTTCGTGTCGACTTCCGGACCCGCGATGATCAGGGCCTTGGTCCAGCCGAGCTTGCCGAAGGTCTCGCGCAGCGAGGCCGTCTTGGCTTCCTTGACCGAAACGCTGTCGACCACGACCAGATCGCCGGCCTTGGCCTTCGAGCTGAGGGCGTGACGCAGAGCCAGGGCGCGGACCTTCTTCGGCAGCGAGTAGCCGTGGTCGCGGACAACCGGACCAAAGGCGCGCGAACCGCCGACGAACTGCGGTGCACGGCGCGAACCGTGACGAGCGCCGCCGGTGCCCTTTTGCTTGTACATCTTCTTACCCGTACGAGAGTTCTCGTTGCGGGTTTGAACCTTGTGCGTGCCGGCGCGGCGCTTGGCCAGCTGCCAGTTGACGTAACGGGCCAGCAGGTCGCCGCGGATGTCCGAGATGCCGAAGACGGCTTCCGACAGTTCCACGTCGCCGGCAGCCTTGCCGTCGAGTTTGATGACCGAGAGTTTCATTACGCTTCACCGCCTTCATTGGCTTCCACCGCCGGAGCAGCAGCAGCCGGAGCAGCAGCCGACTTCACAGCGCCCGGGAAGGGAGCGTCAGCCGGGCGAGCCTTCTTAACGGCGTCGCGAACCTTGACGTAGCTGCCGTCGTGACCCGGGACAGCGCCCTTGATCAGGATCAGGCCGCGCTCGGCGTCCACGCGGACGACGGTCAGGTTCTGCTGGGTGACGACTTCCTGACCGTAGTGGCCAGCCATCTTCTTGCCCTTGAAGGTCTTGCCCGGGTCCTGGCGTTGGCCAGTCGAGCCGTGCGAGCGGTGCGACAGCGAAACGCCGTGCGTGGCGCGCAGACCGCCGAAGTTCCAGCGCTTCATGGCGCCGGCGAAGCCCTTACCGATGGTTTCGCCCTGGATGTCGACCTTCTGGCCGGCCAGGAAGTGATCGGCCGACAGCTCGGCGCCCACGTCCAGCAGACCTTCCGCGTCAACGCGGAACTCGGTCACATAGTGCTTAGGTTCAACCTCGGCCTTGGCGAAAACTTCGCGCTGAGCCTTGTTGGTGTTTTTTGCCTTCTTGGTTCCGGCGCCCAGTTGCAGGGCGACGTAGCCGTCCCGCTCTTGAGTGCGCTGACCCACGACCTGGCAGCCGTCAAGCTGCAGAACCGTGACCGGGATGTGCGCGCCGTCTTCAGCGAAGACGCGCGTCATACCCAGTTTCTTGGCGATCACGCCCGTACGCATGTCGGATCCCGCCTCTTTCTTTCTTAAATCTTGATCTCGACGTCCACACC
>JALAGW010000208.1 GCA_022712235.1 Brevundimonas sp.
CCAACCGCCAGCGCGCCGCCCACCCCGCCTTCGGCGGCGTCGAACCGCCCCTCGCCTTTGAACGAGAAGACAGGGCGATCGCTGGCCGCCTGGGGCGGCGTCAGGGCCAGGATGAAGGGCTTGCCGTCCTCGGGCAGGATCGGCAGCGGATTGTCGAACTGGGCCGACGACGGCGCCTTGACCAGGAATTCGCCGAAACTGGTCTCGTTGTACTGGGAATAGGAGCGGACCACCTTGGCGGGGGTCAGGATGGCCTCGACCTTCAGAGGGCTGCGGATCTCCGTGTTGGCGATCGCGGTGTTCACCCCCAGATGGATCGAGCCGTCCGCCAGCGGCGTCAGATTCCCGGACCCGGCGGGCATGTTGGAGCCCAGTTCGACCCGGAAGGCGCCGGCCATCAGCGCATACTCGGCGGGCAGCAGGGTATAGACGCCCGCCGCCAAGCCCTCGACGCCAGCCGGAATAACGATCTGCTGACCCACGCCCGGCTGGGCGTGACCGTCGATGGTCGTCGGCGCGACCGCCGCGCCATAGGACGGCACGATGGCGTAGACCTTGTTGTCCGCGTGGCTCAGACCCGCGAACGCCGGGTTCACATTGGCCAGCGCCGTCTTCAGCACATCAACCGAACCGCCGCGACCGGGGATGAAGCCCGCGCCCGACGGCGTGCCGCCGCCCGACAGATCCAGCACCGAACCTTCGTCCGCCCGCAGCGACCCCACCACGACCACGCCCTGACTGGACAGGGTGCCCTTCAGATCCGCGCCGTTCAGGCGCCAGATCAGGCCGTCGATGGTGCCGCCGTAGGGAATGATCAGATCCTTGGCGCTGACCGAGGTCAGACTGCCCGGCAGCAGGTTCACTTCCGACGTCGTGACCGAGATTCCGGTCCAATAGGTCTGACCCGGCTGCACCTGATCAATGCCTGGAACAAACTGGTCGCCGCCCACGCCCATTGTGATCAAACCCAGCGGCGCGCGCAGCACCCCGCCCTGGTTGATGATGTCTGCGCCTACCGTCAACGACCCATAGAGCGACAGCGGCGCGGCAGGGGTCACGCCTTCCAGCTTGTGGAAGCTGACCGTGCCTCCCGGCACCAGCGAGTTATAGAGGTTGGTCGTGCCCGGAATGGTGTAGGTATATTTGCCCGCATAAATGCCTGCGGTCGCGCCGGTCGTCGGATAGATCTGCGCGGCGGTCAGCGAGATGTTGCTGATCGCATTGACGTCGCCGCCCGTCAGGCGAATGTCGCTGCGGCTGACCACGTCGATCTGACCGTGGGCCGCATATTCGTATTCATGCTGGCGACCGCCCGAGAGGCCGACCGAGCCGTTGATGCCGAAACGGGCGCCGCCCATGTCGACGAGGCCGCCGGTGATGGTCAGTCTGCCCTCGCCGATCGCCGGCATCTTGAACAGGGCTGCACGGCCGTCTTCCCAACGGACCAGGTTGTTGCCGTTCATCGACCCGGCGGCGACGAAGCGGACGTAGGCGGCGCTCAGGCGGGAATCCAGGTCCGCGCTGCCGCCCATCGCGCCCATGGTCCCTGACAGGGTCAGGTTGCGGGCCAGGGTCAGATTCACGGCGCCGTCCAGGAGAACGACATCCGACGAATCCAGGGTCAGGCTGCCGAATCCGCCCGCCGTGATCTGATCCACCCCGATGCGCGCCTGACCGACCAGATCGGCCATGCCTTCGTTGGCGGCCATGGCGTCCGCGACCAGTTGGCCCGGCGTCCAGCAGCCGGTGACGCAGTCGCCGTATTGCAGATCGGCCGACAGGCCGCTGTCCTGCTCCTGGCTCAGGATGATGCTGCGCAGGCGGCGCATATAGTCGGGCATGTCGCGCGAGCCGAGGCCCAGTTGCGCCACATAGGGGGTGGTCAGCTTGATCGACAGCAGCCCGCCCGAGGCCCCGGCGCCGCCGGCATTCGCCCGCATGTCGCCGTCGAGGAAGACCCCATACTGCGACTGGAAGCGGATGGCGCCGCCATCGGTGGCGATGGCCAGGGCCTGCTTGTCGCCGGTCAGTGCGGAGGTCAGGTAGTCGATTTCGGTCACGGCGCCCGAGGCGTCCAGCACCGCGCCAGGGCGCACCACGACATAGGCCGCCCTCTGGCCGCCGATGCTGATCTCACCGCCCTTTGAGACATGGCCATAGCGCGCGCCGTCCGCGCCGACGGCGCTGACACCCCGACCCGAAACATCGATGACGCTTTTCTCGCCCAGCCACAAAGCCGTGGTCGGATTGTAGACGATATCCGAGGGCTGATAGTCGCGCCGCTCGTTCTCTTCACGACCGGCCAGCAAGGTCACCTTGCCGCCGCGCGCCTCGATGCGACCATCGATCCTCATGCCGTCCATCGCCATCAGGCTGACCGACTGACCGTCATCGACGCGGATGCTGGCGCCCTCGGCCAGGATCAGTTCGCCGACCGGACGGGGGTCCGTCACGGGGTTGCCGTAGGCGGTGGTCCAGTTGCGCTCGCTGAGGCCGTGGGCCGTCAGGCTGCGGCTGGCGCCCTGACGCTGAACGAAGCGGCCGTTGGCGGCGTCCTCGCGCAGCATGTCCGGCGTCCACAACTCCAAGGCGTCCTGCGGCGCGGCGCCGCTGGCCACATTGACGCTGTCCGCCGTGAAGCGGCGCACCGGCGCGCTGACGTCCAATTGCCCGCCGACGTGCACGTCGCCGCCTGCGCGAATGTCATAGCGAGAGAAGCCGGTCTGGAAGAGGTCAGCCTCCAGATGCAGGGGCTTGGCGACCTTGACCGCTGTTTCGAACACGGTTCCGGCGGAGATGGTCCGCCCGACCGGCAGGATCAGGTCGGTTTGAAGGATCTCTCCCTTGGCGTAGGTATAGGCGACCGGCGGAATGCCGATGCCGTCGGGCCAGATTTCCGCCGAGACGACATAGCCGGCGGCCATCTGACCATAGCCGAACTCCAGATAGGTGCCGGCGGGTATGACGTCCCCAGGATAGTAGGGAGTGAAGTCGCCGTCATAGACCTCCAACCCGTCCGGAACCGTCCAGTCGCTGGTTACGGTCACCGCGCTGAATTCGACATAGGTCGATGCCGGCAGCGGCTGCCCCGCGGGAATACGGTCCACCGTATAGGTATAGTCGAACGGCAGGGCGTCGCCGGCCTTCAGCACCAGTTCTTGCAGGAGTTGCAGGTCCATCGGCGCCGCCTCGCCGGCCGCCAGTTCGTCGCCTCCGCCCAACACGGTTTCGCCGATGGTGATCGGACGACCAGCGGCCGAGACGGTCAGGGTTCCGCCCGCATTCTCGCCGGAGCCATAGGCGCGGATGGCGCCGTCCAGCGTCATCTGCCCCATGGTCAAGCGCGGCTCTGCGCCGATCGCCAGGCCGACCGAACCGCCCTTCGCGCCGACCGTCTTGCCGTCCAACAGGATGGCCGCGCCCGCCGAGACGTCGATCAGGCTGTCCTTCGACAGGGTCAGGTCCCCCTGACGGCTTTCCAGCACGACGGAGCCGCCGGTCAGATGCGCCAGATCACGCGCGTCGCCGCCCGTCTTCAGGTTCACCCACAGGCCGCTGGCGTCCAGTGCAACGCCCTGCCCCACCGTCAGCTCGGTGGTCGCCGGACAGCCGGCTCCGCACGCCGGGATCGCCGCCAGCGAAATCGAGCCGCTGCGCGCCGTGATGTCGGCGTCGACCGCGATGGTTTCGGCGCGCACGGCGATATCGCCGCCAGAGCTGACCGTCAGGTCGCCCTCGACACTGACCGCGCCAGCCGTGATGCGCAGCGAGCCCAGACCGGCGTCGCTCAGGGCGTCTGCCGACAGCAGCACCGTGTTCAACAGGTTCGGCGCCAGCGCGGCTCCGTTCTCGACGCCGACCGAGCCGCCGCCCTCGCCCAGGATAACGGTGTTGGTGAAGGGCGCTTCCTGCGCGGTCGGCGGCACATAGGTCTGATGCAGCTTGGCGCCGATGTAGAGCCCGCCCGCCAGCGGCGTGACGTTCTGCGGCAGGTCATAGCCGTCCAGCCGCTCGGGGAAGGCGCCCGAGATCATGCCGTCCTTGATCACCGGCGGAACCGTGGGACGTTCGCCCGTCTGGCGCTCTCCGACCACCACGTCCGCGACAATCTGACCGTCAAACAGGACCGTGGGCGCCGACAGCGACAGCACGCCCGCGTCACGCCCGACCGTATAGCCAGCCTCCCACCGCACGCTGCGCGCCGAGCTGAACAGGGGCTGAGCATAGACCTCCTGAAAGGCCTCGCCCCAGCGGTCGTGGTTGACGACGAAGGCGTTGCCGACCGCCAGCATCTTCACGCCCGCGGGCGCCTTGCCCAGGTCATAGAGCTTGCCGTCCGAACCCAGCATCCGCGTCGACTGGATATAGCCGGCGGCGTAGTCGATCGACCCGCCCGAGATGTCGAACACGGCGCCCTTGTGGGCCACGATCTCATTGCTGGAGACGGCGATGGTCCCGCCCTGGGCCGCCCATTCGCCGATGCCGTGAGCGGTATTGCCCAGGTGGCCGCCGACCTCGATCAGACCGCCCGGCGTGTAGTAGCGGTCACCCTCATGCCCGCCCGTGCCGCTGGGCATCAGGATCAGGTCGCGGATGTCGATCCAGACGTCGTTGTTCTTGAGGCCATCGCCCTCGCGGTTCAGCGGCGAGTCGCGCAGCTCGAACGGCTGGATGTTCACCTTCAGATTGTTCGAGGCCATGTCCATGGCCACGTCGCGCACGCCCGAGACGTTCAGCTCGGCGCCGTCCTGAACCGTGGTGCGCTTCATCGCCGTGACGGCGATCTGTCCGCCCTGCGCAATGGTCTGGGAGTTGGTCTGGAACTCCACCATCCCGCCGGTCATGATCTCGACGCGCGACATGTCCTTGCGGTCCGGCAACATATGGCTGAGCCGGTTGATGCCCTGGTTGTTCAGCAGGTTGGGGACGCCCGGCGCCTTGGCCGACTCGGCCAGCAGGGCGTCACGCTGTGCGTTGGTCGCCGTGGCGTCGCTGTCCAGTTCCGGCAGGATCAGCGTCAGGCTGTCGCCGGTCAGGGTGACGCTGGACTCAGCGTCGCTCAGGTCCGTCAACAGGTGGATGGCGCCGCGCGTATTGACCGAGGTGGTGGCGATGGCCACGCCGTCCTGAACCACATGACGCCCGGCCAGGGTGATGTCGCCCTCGGCCGCCTGAACCACGCCGCTGTTGATCACTCGTCCGGCGTTGCTGCCGGTGTTCAATGTGACCGCGACCTCATGCCCCCGCGTGGTCGAGGCCTGATTGGCCGCTGTGCCATAGCCCGGTCGCAGGATGAAGTCGTCGCCCGCCGCCAGCAGGGTCTGACCGCGCGCCGTGACGATGGAGCCCGCGTTTTCGACCTCAGTCCCCATCAGGGCCACGAAGCCCCCGCCCTCGACGACCGAGGCCGGCTTGGAGGTGTTGATCTGCGCGCCCGCCTCGACCTTCACGGCGCCGCCGGCGTTGGTGAAGGACGGCAGCAGGATCGGCGGCTCCCACCAGTTGGGGCTGGGGGTCTCGGTCGCGTAGATGCCGCGTTCCAGGAACTGGATGTCCGAGATATTGGCCGTGGCGGCGATCAGGTTGCGGACATTGACCTGGCTGGATCCGCCGAAAATGATCCCGTTCCGGTTGATGATATAGACCGAGCCGTCGGCCTTGATGCTGCCGAGGATCCTGGTCGGATCGGCGCTGACGTCGGTGACGCGGTTCAGGGCGACCCAATCGGAATGACCCTTCTGGTTGAAGACCAGATCCGTCTCACGACCGACGTTGAAGCTGTCCCAGGTCAGGATGGCCTTCTGCTCGGTCTGGCCGACGGTGACCGTGGTGCGGCCGTCCGTTCCTGTCGTCTGGGTCGGTCCGTTAGCGCCGACCCACAGGCTGGGGTCAAGCGTGACGCCCTCGGCAACCTGAAGACCGCCCTGCCCCAGACCGTTGGGGATATGGCTCTGGGCCGCCAGTGCGGCGGCGCGGGCGGCGGCTTGGGCGTCGGCCATGGCCTGACGCGTGGCGGCGGCGCGGGCGAAGGAGGCGATGGCGCGCTGGCTGGCGCTGCTGGCCTGGGTCGCCCGGCCGACCTCGGCCTGAATGGCCTGGGTCACGGCGGCGGTCGGATTGGCCCCCGCCCCGCCCCGGCTGCCGAAGCCGCCGCGGTTCTGAGCCTCGGCGGCGCCGGCGACGATCAGGGAGCCGAGCGAGGCGCCGACCAGCAGGCGGCGGCGCAGCGAACGCGAGTCGAGACGGATCATCGGGCGGTCTCCAGAGGAGCAGAGGCCGCGCACGCGGCCGTCTGACTAAGGGGGAAGCAGACCGGGCGCGACGCGCCGGCGGCCTGGAAAAGGAAAGGGGCGAAGCAGCTCATGGCTGTCCTCCCGGTCGCGGCGTCGGCGCGGGGCGGACGGGACGCTGGGGGTGGACGGACAGGCCGAAGTTGGAGCCGAAGCGCTGGCGCACCGCCGTCTGGCTGGCGACGCCAACGGTCAGGTTGGACGAGCGGGCGTCGGGCGTCGGCGTCTCGAAGGCGGCGCGGGCCTGGCTCTGGGCCAGCCGGGCGGCGCGTTGCAGAGCCTCGGCCGCGCAGTCCAGATGACCGGCGCGGTCGCCGCCGACATCGACCTGAACGCACACTTCGGAAGACGACGGCGATGAAGGCGCCTGCTGGGCCAGGGCTGCGGCGGGCGAGAACGCCGACAGGAGCGGAAGAAGGAGGCGGATCGCTCTGACCGGGGATGGGCCGAAGCGATCCGCCCGCGTCGTCTCGCCCCGGGACGGGCGAGAACCAGGCGAGACGACGAACCGAGCGCGTCCGACGACGGCCTGCGTCTGGGCGCATCCCCGCAACCCGTCGTGATCGACGGGACGAAGGGACGAACGCAGATGGGCGAGAAGCGTCGTCATGGCGCGGATCAGAACCGGGTCAGCAGGTCGATCAGCAGGCGATCCGACGACAGGGGCGCGCCGGCGATCTCCTCGGCCGACAGCCAGCGGGCGCTGATCGCCGTGTTCTTGCCGAAGGCATAGGCGCCGCCGACCATCCAGCCCTGCGAGTTGGTGCCGCCCAGGTGGAAATCGCTGTCGGTGACGGCGTCCAGAACCGCATCGGATTCCAGGCGGCGGTAACCGGCATGAACATTCCAGTCCCCGCGCGAGGCCAGGTCCAGCTTGCCCGCCGTCAGCTTAAGCGACCAGCCCGACGAACCGCCGTCCCAGGCGCCCGGCAAGGTCACGGTGCCGTTGGTGTTTGTCGGGTCCGGGATGGTGGTCGACGGGCCGAGGTTGTTGACCGCCCGCAGGCGCATCAGGGCGTCATCCACGCCCAGGTTCTCGACATAGTCGCCCTCGATGCGGAAGCCGACGCCGTCGAAGGCGTTGAAGTCCAGGCTGGCGCGAACGTTCAGCACCTCATAGGCCGAGGCCAGGCCGAAATACTGGTTCTCGGGGCTGGTGATCGGGTTCAGCGGATCGGCGACCACATTGCGGATCGGGAACATGGTGTTGCCGAACTGCTGGAACTGCGGGCGCGTCGGGTCGGTGTCGCAGGCGACCTCGTAGAACTGGCATGGGCTGGAGACCTCGCCCTCGACGCCGTCGAAGTTGAAGTAGCCGACGGCGGCGCGCACCCGCATGTCGTCACGCGGGGTCCAGTCCAGACCCAGTTGGGCGGCCAACAGATACTTGTCGCGGCTCTCGAACGGCCCGCCCTTGCCCTCCGGCGCGTTGCGCGAGCCGAAGTTGAAGTCGGTGTTGAAGATGGGGAAGGCGCCGGCGGTCCCGAAGACGGCGAACTCGGGGTTCAGGGCATGACGCGCCGAAACTGCGACGCCGTCGAAGTTGATGTCGTCGTCGAAGATCAGGTCGCCGGTCCAGAACGGATTGGCAAACCGTCCGAAGTCCAGGGCCACGTCCTGAACCGGCGTCAGGCGGATGGCGGCGCGGTCCAGCCACAGGGCGTATTTGCCGAACTCGTCACCGCCGCCCAGGGTCTGATTGGTCGAGACCGGCGAGGTGTCATTGCCCGTGGCGACGCGCACTTCCGCCGAGATCCAGCTGTCGATCTGGGCCTTCAGACCGAAGCGGGCGCGGATGCGGCCGCGCTGACGATCTTCCAGGGTGTTGAGATAGGGCGGGCCGACATAGCCGGGCGTCTTGTCGTTGATGTTCTGGCCGCCGCCGGCGTTGATCGCGCCGTAATCGACGAAGATGTCGGCGTTGTCAGCATCCATGAAGACGCCTTCGCCGCGAACGCGAATGTCGCCCGACAGGGTGATGCCGCGCGTCCACTCCGGCGTCTGGCCGGGCGCCGACCAGCCCTGGGCCTGAGCCTGGGTGCCCAGTTCGGCGC
>JALAGW010000209.1 GCA_022712235.1 Brevundimonas sp.
GAACAGCGCGGTCTTTTCGGACGGCTCCTTCGTCTACATTCCGCCGGGCGTGCGCTGCCCGATGGAGCTGTCGACCTATTTCCGGATCAACGCCAGCCAGACCGGCCAGTTCGAGCGGACCCTGATCATCGCCGACAAGGGCTCTTACGTGTCTTATCTGGAAGGCTGCACCGCGCCGATGCGCGACGAGAACCAACTGCATGCGGCGGTCGTGGAGATCGTGGCTCTGGACGACGCCGAGGTGAAATACTCGACGGTTCAGAACTGGTACCCCGGCGACGCCGAGGGCAAGGGCGGCATCTATAACTTCGTCACCAAGCGCGCCGACTGCCGCGGGGATCGCTCGAAGGTGTCGTGGACCCAGGTCGAGACCGGCTCGGCCGTCACCTGGAAATACCCGTCCTGCATCCTGAAGGGCGAGGAAAGCTCGGGCGAGTTCTACTCCATCGCCATCACCAACGGGCATCAGCAGGCCGACACCGGCACCAAGATGATCCATCTGGGCAAGAACTCGAAGTCGCGGATCATCGCCAAGGCCGTGTCGGCGGGCAAATCCGACTCGACCTATCGCGGCCTGGTCTCAGTGCATCCCAAGGCGACGGGCGTGCGCAACTTCACCCAGTGCGACAGCCTGCTGATCGGCAAGGAATGCGGCTCGCACACCATCCCCTACATCGAGGCCCGCAACGGCTCGGCCCAGCTGGAGCACGAGGCGACGACGACGCGCCTGTCGGAAGACCAGCTCTTCTACGCCCAGCAGCGCGGCCTGTCCGAGGAAGAGGCGGTGGCCCTGCTGGTCAACGGCTTCGTCCGCGACGTCCTGCAGGAACTGCCGATGGAGTTCGCCGTCGAGGCGCAGAAGCTGGTGGCGATCAGCCTTGAGGGGAGCGTGGGGTAGCTATGGGCATCTTCGATTCTCCCGACGAGAAGGTTCGCAAGAAACTTCCAGCGAAGGATCAGCTTCGTGTCTCGATGATCCAGGATCTTGTGGAGACGTATGGTGGCCATCTCAGCTATCACCACCAGCGAGAGGTTAAATATGTGGTCTTCGCGATGTGGCTGCAGCACGAAGCAGCGCGTCGACGTAGCATCATCAATCATCTTTCGATGGCTGAGTTGAGTAATTTCCTTAGCCAAGCGCAACGCATTGGCTCGCATTACACGCGAGAGCAAGCGGAGGTTTCCGACGATACGGTTCGCTTCATGAAAGCCGATCCCACTGCATTCCACCCTGACGACGAAGAAAACTGATGCTTTCGATCAACAACCTCCACGTCTCGGTCGCTGACAAGCCGATCCTCAAGGGCCTGACGCTCGAAGTGCCCGCGGGCGAAGTCCATGCCGTCATGGGGCCGAACGGGGCCGGAAAGTCGACGCTGGGCTACAGCCTGTCTGGGCGTCCCGGCTATGAGGTCACTGGCGGTTCCGCCTCGTGGAATGGTCAGGACCTGCTGGACCTGGACCCGGCCGAGCGCGCGGCGGCGGGCGTCTTCCTGTCCTTCCAGTATCCGATGGAGATCCCCGGCGTGCCGGCCATGACCTTCATCCGCACGGCGCTGAACGCTCAGAAGCGCGCGCGCGGCGAGGAGGAGGTCTCGGCCCCTGCCTTCCTGAAGCAGGTCAAGGCGGCGTCGCAGGCGCTGAAGATGGACTTTGACATGCTGAAGCGGCCGCTGAACGTCGGCTTCTCCGGCGGCGAGAAGAAGCGAATGGAGATCCTGCAGATGGCCCTGCTGGAGCCGTCGCTGCTGATCCTGGACGAGACGGACTCAGGGTTGGACATCGACGCCCTGCGCATCGTGTCCGAGGGTGTGAACGCCCTGCGTCGTGCCGACCGGTCCATGCTGGTCATCACCCACTATCAGCGCCTGCTGGACTACATCAAACCGGACAAGGTACACGTGCTGGCCGCGGGCCGCATCGTCGCCTCGGGCGGGCCTGAACTGGCTCTGGAGCTGGAGGCGGAAGGATACGACAAGTTCCTGCCGACCGCAGCATGAGCGCGGCGCCGCAAATCGACCTGACGAACGCCGAGACCTTTCCGTCGCGGCGCACCGAAGCGTGGAAGTACAGCGACCTGAAGCGCTGGCTTCGCGAAGCGCCTGAACCGTCGGGCACGGCGCTGGTCGGCGCGCCGGGGCCGTTTTACGACCTGGGCGGAGAGGCCATCGTCTTCGCCAACGGTCGTCCGGTCGGGGTCACCGACTTCATCGCCTCGGGCGTGCAGACCCTGCGTCTGCGCTTCCTGTCGGACGCGGTCGGCACCGGCCACACGGCCTCGGCCCGCATCGTGGCGCGTCCCGGTGCGCGCCTGCTTCTGCTGGAAACGCATCAGGGCAAGGGCTCGTCCTATGTCGCCCACAACAAGGTCGAGATCGACGTGGCCCGCGACGCCGAGGTCACGCGCATCGTCCTGATCGAGGAGCCCGAGGACGCCATTTCGGTGACCAACGCCGATGTGCGGCTGGAGGCGGGCGGTCGCTATCGCCAGACCATCGTCACGACCGGCGCAAAGCTGCAGCGCATTGAGACTCAGCTGAGCCACGGCGCCGAGGGCGCGGACGCGCGTCTGGACGGTCTCTATCTGCTGAAGGGTTCGCGTCACGCCGACCTGACAAGCGTGGTCGATCATCTGGCCGCCGACGGCACGACCAGCCAACTGACCAAGGGCGTGGTTCACGACACGGCGCGCGGGGTGTTTCAGGGCAAGATCATCGTCGAGCGCGGCGCCGACGGCACCGACGCCCGCATGGCGCACAACGCCTTAATCGCCAGCGAGCGCGGCGAGATCGACGCCAAGCCGGAACTGATCATCTATGCCGACGACGTGCAGTGCGCGCACGGCAATACGGTCGGGACGCTGGACGAGAGCGCGCTGTTTTACATGCAGCAGCGCGGCATTCCGGCCGACGAGGCCCGCGCCCTGCTGGTCCAGGCCTTCCTGTTCGAGGTCGTCGACCGCATCGAGGACGAGGCGGCCAGGGAGGTGGTGGGCGCATGGCTGACGGCTCGCTTGTGACCAAGTTCGACCCCTACGCCGCCCGGGCGCAGTTCCCGATCCTGTCGCGGCAGGTGAACGGCAAGCCCCTGGTCTATCTGGACAACGCCGCCTCGGCGCAGAAGCCGCGCGCGGTGATCGACGCCCTGGTGGCGTCGATGGAGGGCGGCTACGCCAACGTCCATCGGGGCCTGCACACCCTGTCGAACGAGGCGACCGAGGCCTATGAGGCGGCGCGCGAGATCGTCGCCCGCTTCCTGAACGCGCTGTCGCCCGAGAACATCGTCTGGACCAAGGGCGGGACCGAGGCGATCAACCTGGTCGCCAACGGGATCGGGCTGAGTATCGAACCGGGCGACGAGATCATCGTCACCGAGATGGAGCACCATTCCAACATCGTGCCCTGGCACCTGCTGCGCGAGCGTAAGGGCGCGGTGCTGAGATGGGCGCCGATCCGGGACGATGGTTCACTGGACATGGAGGCCTTCGCCGGCTTGCTGGGGCCGAAGACCAAGCTGGTCGCCGTCACCCATATGTCGAACGTCCTGGGGACGATCAATCCGGTCGCCGAGATCACGCGTCTGGCCCACGCGGCCGGCGCGCGGGTGCTGATCGACGGATGCCAGGGCGCGGTTCATGCCGCGCCGGACGTTCAGGCGATCGGCTGCGACTACTACGTCCTGACGGGGCACAAGCTGTTCGGACCGACGGGCATCGGCGTCCTGTACGGCGCGGCTGAGGCGCTGGAGGCCCTGCCGCCCTATCAGGGCGGCGGCGAGATGATCGAGACGGTCGAGAAGGAGCGGATCACCTATGCGCCGCCGCCGCATCGGTTCGAGGCCGGCACGCCGCCGATCCTGGAGGCCATTGGTCTGGGCGCGGCGCTGGAATGGCTGTCGGGCTTTGACCGGCAGGCCGTGGCTGCGCATGAGATGGCGCTTTACGACCACGCGCGTTCGCGACTGGCCGACGCGGGCTGGCTGCGCATCCTGGGCGAGGCCGAAGGGAAGGGCGCGCTGCTGACCTTCGCGGTCGAGGGCGCGCACGCCCATGACGTGGCCCAGATCATGGACCGATACGGCGTGGCCGTGCGGGCCGGTCTGCACTGCGCCGAACCCCTGGCGAAAAGACTGGGCGTGACCTCGAGCACGCGCGCCTCCTTCGCCCTATATAACACCATGGAGGATACAGACGCCTTCGTGGATGCGCTGATCAAGGCGCGGAACTTCTTCGTGTGACGAGTATGGACGACGCCAAGACCGAAACCGCGATCAGCGACAGCGACGCCTTCGCCGCCAGCTGGAACGAGCCGCAGAAGAGCGCCCTGTCGCAGGCTGAGCTGGACAGGCTGACGGACGACCTGATCGAGGCGCTGAAGACGGTGTACGACCCGGAAATCCCGGTCGACATCTATGAGTTGGGCCTGATCTACAAGGTCGACGTGTCAGACGACCGCGACGTCCTCGTCGAGATGACGCTGACGGCGCCGGGCTGCCCCGTGGCCGGCGAAATGCCGGGTTGGGTCGAGGCTGCCGTGATGAAGGTCGAGGGCGTGCGCAGCGCGCGGGCCAATCTGGTGTTCGACCCGCCGTGGGACTCCTCCAAGATGAGCGACGAGGCCAAGCTGGCCCTGAACATGTTCTGAGGAGGCGCCGATGACCGAGCTTCAGACCGCAACGACCCGGCCGCGCCGCCCCCGGCCCAAGGCCGTGACCCTGACCGACGCCGCCGCCGCGCGCGTGCGCGAGATCATGGACAATGCTGAAAAAGACTACGTCGGCCTGCGCGTCGGGGTGAAGAACGGCGGCTGCGCCGGGCAGGAATATACCTTCGCCTACGCCGAAGAGGTTCAGCCGCTGGACGAGGTGGTCGAGGATAAGGGCGTGGTCATCCTGATCGAGCCCAAGGCGGTCCTGTTCCTGATCGGAACCGAGATCGACTACGAGACCACGAAGCTGGCGTCCAAGTTCGTGTTCCGCAATCCGAACGAGACGGACGCCTGCGGTTGCGGCGAGAGCGTCACCATCATTCCCGCCGCTGCGCGAGACGACTGACATGATCCGACTGGAGGGGGTGACGCGCCGTTACCGCAGCGCGGCGGGCGAGCGCACGGCGCTGGACGCCGTCGACCTGCATGTCGCGCGCGGCGAGGTGTTCGGCGTGGTCGGGCGTTCGGGCGCCGGCAAGTCCACCCTGATCCGCGCCATCAACCGGTTGGAGGCGCCCGACGCGGGCAAGGTCTTTGTCGATGGGCAGGAGATCACCGCCCTGAACACCGCCGACCTGCGCGCCGCGCGGCGTCGCATCGGCATGATCTTCCAGCACTTCAACCTGCTGAACGCCAAGACCATCGAGGACAACGTCGCCTTTCCCCTGAGGCTGGAAGGGCGGCCCGAGGCCGAGGTGAAGGCGCGGGTGAAGGAACTGCTGGCCCAACTGGGGCTGGCGGAACACGCCAGGAAACATCCGGCCCAGCTGTCGGGCGGCCAGAAGCAGCGCGTCGGCATCGCCCGCGCCCTGGCCTGCGGCCCCAGCGTCCTCTTGTGCGACGAGGCGACCAGCGCCCTGGACCCGGAGACGACCGAGGACATTCTGACCCTGCTGGACGGGCTGAATCGCGACCTGGGCCTGACTATCGTTCTGATCACCCACCAGATGGAGGTGGTGCGCCGCGTCTGCGACCGGGTGGCGGTGCTGAAGGACGGCCGGATCGTGGAGCAGGGCGCGACGGCCGACGTCTTCCTGCACCCGCAGCATGCCGTGACCCGCGCCATGCTGGCCGAGGGCGAGGAGGCGGTCGATGCCTCGGTCGCGCCTGTTGGAGCGCGGATGGTCCGCCTGACCTTCCGTGGTCCCTCGACCTATGAACCGGAACTGAGCCGCGTCGCGCGGACGGTCGGGGTCGACTATTCGATCCTGTCGGGCCGCATCAGCCGCATCCGGGGGGAACCTTATGGTCAGATGACGGTGGCCTTCACTGGCGGCGACGCCGAGGCGGCCTTGGCTCAACTGGCCGCGCGCGGCGTGACGGTAGAGGCAGCCTGATGTTCGCCAATGTGGACTGGGCCGATATCGGCAAGGCGACGATCGACACCCTGCTGATGCTGGGCGGATCCTTGGTGCTGACGGTGATTCTGGGCGTGCCCTTGGGCGTGCTGCTCTATCTGTCGGGCAAGGGGCGGCTGGCGGCCAATCCGGTGCTGAACGCCGTGCTGTCGCTGATCGTCAACGTGCTGCGCTCGGTGCCCTTCATCATCCTGCTGATCGTCATGCTGCCGGTGACGGTGCTGCTGGTCGGCACCTCGCTGGGGGTGGCCGGGGCCATTCCGCCGCTGGTCGTCGGGGCCGCGCCCTTCTATGCGCGTCTGGTCGAGACGGCGCTGCGCGAAGTGGACAAGGGCGTGGTCGAGGCGACCCAGGCCATGGGCGGTTCGACCTTCCAGATCGTGACGCGGGCCCTGTTGCCCGAGGCTATGCCGGGCATCATCGCCGGCGCGACCGTCACCGCCATCGCCTTGGTCAGCTACACCGCCATGGCGGGCGTGGTGGGTGCGGGCGGCCTGGGCGATCTGGCCGTGCGCTTCGGCTATCAGCGGTTCCAGACCGACGTCATGGTGGTGACCGTAGTTCTGCTGCTGATCCTCGTACAAATTCTGCAGATGATCGGCGACCGTCTGGTCGCTAAGGTCTCGCACCGCTGATTTTTTGAAAGCCTGCCCCATGATCCGCCGTTCGCTGCTGCTGTCCGCCGTCGCTGTCCTGACGCTCGCCGCCTGCGGTCAGGGTGCGGACAAGAAGGTCGGAGGCGAGGGGGGGCCGCTGCTGGTCGGCGCCACCGCCGTGCCGCACGCCGAGATCCTGGAGGTCGTGAAGCCGATCCTGGCCGCCGAGGGCGTGCCGATCGAGATCAAGGTCTTCAACGACTACGTTCAGCCAAACGTGCAACTTTCCGAGAAGCGGCTGGACGTGAACTATTTCCAGACCAAGCCCTATCTGGATGAATTCAACATCGCCCGCGGCGCTGATCTGGTGACGGTGGCCGGCGTCCACGTCGAGCCGCTGGGCATCTATTCCAAGAAGCACACGACGCTGGCGGCGATCCCGAACGGGGCCCAGGTCGTGCTGCCGAACGACGCCTCCAACACCGGCCGGTCATTGCTGCTGTTGCAGGTGGCGGGCCTGATCACTCTGCGCGATCCGACCAATCCGCTGCAGACGGTGCGCGACATCGCGACCAATCCCAAGGGACTGAAGTTCCAGGAGGGCGAGGCCGCCACC
>JALAGW010000210.1 GCA_022712235.1 Brevundimonas sp.
ATGAAGGCCCGGCCCGAGGCCGCGGTCAGGGCGGCGGTCTTCAGGAAGGTGATGTGCGGGGCTTCGCCGCCGTCGTCATGATCGCTCTCGATCACCCGTCCGGTCCAGCCGACGGGCCGACGCGACGGCTGATCGCGCCGTTCGCCGGGACGGCGCAGATCGACCACGGTGGCGAGGTTCAGGTCGGCCAGGCGCGCCAGATCGACCTCGGTCGCCCGCGCCTGATGGGCCGAACGATACAACCGCCTGGACACGATGCGGGCGTCGCCGACGGCGTAGTCGCCGTAGTCGCGGAAGTTGTCGATGGCCTGAAACGGCGAAGGGCGGTCGCTCATGACCGCCTTCCTAGGACTATTCACGCGCCAAGGCTAACGGGCGCCGACCAGACCGGACATGGCGTCCAGATAGGCGACGAAGGCGTCGCGCCCCGCCTCCGTCATGGTCGCCCGAGTCAGGGGCTTGCGACCCTGAAAGCTCTTGACCACCTCGACGAAGCCCGCCTCCTCCAGCTTGCGCAGATGGACCGACAGATTGCCGTCCGTGGCCTGAAGCCGGGTCTTCAGTTCGTTGAAGTCGGCGGTCCCGACGCCAGACAGATAGGCCATGATCCCCAGGCGCACTCGGCCATGGATGACCTCGTCGATGCGGCCGATGTCGAAGTCCGTCGCCCCATCCTCAACGCCCATTTCAGCCCGCCTTCCTGACCGCGCCGCGCACCAGAACCAGGCCAGGCACGAGAGCCACGGCGATCAGCAGGGCCAGATAGACAGGATAGATGAGCAGGGCATCGCCCAAACCGGCCAGGACGACGGCGCCGAGGTAGGACGTCAGGCCCACGAGGTTGAGCCAAGCCTTGCGGCTGATGGCCGCAACCACCATCCAGGCCGAACCATAGGCGCCCATAACCACCGTCGGCATCAGAGCCATCACGCTCCACTCTCCGGTGCGCCAACCAAAGACCATCAGCGCCACCCATGTAACGAAGATTCCGTAGCCGATGGCCGACCAGGCCGCGCCGACCGACCGGTTCATGGCGCTCGCGCCTCCACAGACGCTTTCGATCCGGCGGATGAGTACGATCAGGGCGATTACGAACACCGCGGCCGCGCTCAGCCACAGCGACAGGCTTTCCCAGCTTCCGTTGGGGATTCGACCCAGCTCCATCATCCACTGGCCGACCGTGGCGGCGCCAAAGATGACGGCGGCGGCGACCAGAACAGATCCGCCCAACAGCGGCCCCTGTCGCCCCTCCTGGGCCAGGGCCTTCATATAGGCGATGTCGTCGTGGACGGACTGCACTTGGTCGCGGGTCATGGCGTCTCTCCCTGCCTGTTGATGGGACAGTGCATCAAGAACTTTATACTGTAAAGTTCTTTTTTGAGACGGCGCGCACGGCGCATGGCAGGCCTTGGTCATGCGAGTCGCCTTTCACCACATCGCGTATCAGCCCCTGGCCGTCTGCAACGCCCTGTCGATGGCGCGGCTGGAAGCCACCGCCAGGCGCGCGGGGCTGATGCCCGATGCTACCATCATGGACATCGGCTGCGCCTACGGCGGGGTGTCGATTCACCTGGCGCGAACCTTCGGCGCGCGGGTGACGGCGATCGAACTGGACCCGGTCATGGCCGCAGGCGCCGAGGCGCGTGTTCAGGCGGCAGGCCTGACAGACCGGATCAATGTGCGACGCGAGACCTCGGCGGCGTCGCTGGCCGCCCTTCCGCCCTGCAATCTGATCGTCGCCATCGGCTCCACCGAACCGGCGGGCAAGGGCCTGCGCGAGCCCGCCGCCGTCTTCGCCGCCCTGGCCGAGCACCTGTCCCCCGACGGCGCCCTGCTGTGGGGCGATCTGTTCTGGAAAGACGAGCCGCCCGCCCCCCTGCGTCAACTGGTCGAGACCGGCGGCTACTACGTCAGCCACGACGCCTGGCAGACCGCCGCGCGCGACGCGGGCCTTGAGGTCGTCTCGGCCGAAATCAGCGACGCCGCCGAATGGGCCGCCTATCGCACGGCGATGGAGGCCGCCATCGCGGCCTGGCTGGACGCTCACCCCGACCATGCCGACGCCCCCGGCGGCGCCGCCACCGCCCACCGCATCAAGATGATGCTCGACTTCGGCGCCGACTACCTCGGCTTCGGCCTCTACCTGTTCCGCAAGGGCTGAAGCGCCCAATGAAAAGAGCGCCCGGAGACATCCCCGAGCGCCCTTCAACATCGCCTTTGCGCTCAAGCAGCGCGCGACCGCGTCGCGCGCGATAGCGCCCTTCTTCTTACCGGAAAGGCGGCTCGTCGAAGGCGCGCAGCTTGCGCGAGTGCAGCTTGGCGCCCTCGGCCCGCAGCAGGTCGACGGCCTGGATGCCGATCTGAAGGTGCTCGGAGATCGAGCCTTCATAGAAGCGATTGGCCTGGCCCGGCAGCTTGATCTCGCCGTGCAGCGGCTTGTCCGACACGCACAGCAGGGTCCCGTAGGGCACGCGGAAGCGATAACCCTGGGCCGCGATGGTGGCGCTCTCCATGTCGATGGCGACGGCGCGGCTCTGGTTGAAGCGCAAGGCCGACTTGGAATAACGCAGCTCCCAGTTGCGGTCGTCGGTGGTGACGACGGTGCCGGTGCGCAGGCGCTTCTTGACCTCCTCGCCCGGCGCGCCCGAGACTTGCTTGGTCGCATCATAGAGAGCGCGCTGGACCTCGGCGATCGAAGGGATCGGAATATCGGCGGGCAGGACCGCGTCCAGCACATGGTCGTCGCGCAGATAGGCGTGGGCCAGAACATAGTCGCCGATGGTCTGGCTGGCGCGCAGACCGCCGCAGTGACCGATCATCATCCAGGCGTGCGGCCGGGTGACGGCCAGGTGGTCGCAGATGGTCTTGGCGTTGGACGGCCCGACCCCGATGTTGACCAGGGTGATGCCCTGACCGTCCGGCCGCGTCAGGTGATAGGCCGGCATCTGATGGCGACGCCAGGCCGCGTCCATGATGGCGACTTCCGGGTTGGGCGTGGCGCGGTCGATGACCACGCCGCCGGCGCAGGACAGGGTCTCATAGGGGCTGTCCGGATCGGCCAGCTGGGCGCAGGCCCAGCGCACGAACTCATCGACATAGCGGTGATAGTTGGTGAACAGGACATAGGACTGCACGTCCTCGACCGGGGTGCCGGTGTAGTGGCGCAGGCGGGCCAGCGAGAAGTCGGTGCGCAGGCCGTCGAACTGGGCCAGGGGGAAGTCCTCGTCCGGCGCGAACAGGCCGTCCGAGATTTCATCGCCGATGTGGGCCAGGTCCGTGGTCGGGAACCAGCGGGCGATGGCCGCCGTCATGGTGCTGTCCAGCGCCACGCCCGAGCCGTCCAGCACATAGGGGAAGGGAATCTCCTGATCCGAGGGTTCGACCGTGATCGTGGCGCCGTATTCGGTCGCCAGCAGGGTCAGTTGCTCCAGCAGATAGGCGCGATACAGGTCGGGGCGGGTGACGGTGGTCGTATAGACGCCGGTGCGCGACAGGCGGGCGAAGGCCCGCGTCTCAAGGTCCTGGGGACGGTCGCCGAACCAGCTGACGGTCAGTCGGGGATAGGCGAACAGGCCGGCGGCCCGGGCCTCGACGTCGGCGCGCTCGCCGGTCTCGAGGAAGCGCTTCACTGCGGCGCGCAGGTTGGCGACGGATTGATTGTAGAGGGTTTCGAGGCGGTCCAGCGCCGCCTGGGGGGTCATCTTGTCTGTCATGACTTCCTCTAGCCGAAAACCGTGACCGTGGCGAGACGGGGGAAACACAAGGACACGACTGTTGACCGGCGGCGTCGGACAGGGTTCCGCTGGCGTCAGGAGGATCATCCATGTCCAGACGCCTGATTTCCGTCGCTGCAGTCCTGCTTGTCCTGTCTCCCGCGTCCGCCCTGGCCGAAGTGAAGTCGGCGACGCCCGGCGGGTTCGAGGTCGGCGGGACGGTGGCCCTGAGCGCCCCGCCGGCGCGCGTGTGGACGGTGCTGACCGCGCCCGACATCTGGTGGAGCCGCGACCATCGCTGGTTCAAGAACTCGACCCTGTCGCTGGATCTGTCGCCCGGCGGTTGCTGGTGCGAGCAGGCGGCGGACGGCCGCGTCTCGCGCCATCTGGAGACGGCCCTGGTCGAGCCGGGGTCGAAGCTGGTGCTGCGCGGCGGCCTGGGCCCGCTGCAGGGGCAGGGCGCGAGCGGCGGGCTGACATTTGATCTCAAGGCCGAGGGCGAAGGCAGCCTGCTGACCTGGTCCTATATCGTCGGCGGCTATACGCCCGGCGGGCTGGACGCCTGGGCCGGACCGGTCGACGGGGTTCTGTCGGCGCAGTTGGCTGGCCTGAAGGCTCGCGCCGAGGCCGCGGACTGAGCTCGGAACGGGGCCAGAAACGGGAGCACAAAGCGGGGGCGAAGGTGAGCCGAAATCCTGAAACGGACGAAGGCGAGCGGTGAAGTCGATATCTTGCGACGACTCGATGTGTCGATGCGAAAATGGCGCGCATGATTTCCCGCCTTGCCGCGCCGGGAATCATGGACGGCAGGGACGCGAGGCGGCGCAACCCTGGAGCGGCGCGAGCGCGCTATACAGGCCTTCGATCGCGTCATCCCGAGGCGCGGCCCGAGCGGCGATCCGACCCGCATCGATCTGAACCCGACCGCCGAGCGCCCGGATGCGCGCCGCCAAAGCCAGGTCCGCATCGCCGCCCCCGGCCAGCCCGATCGGCGGAGCGTCGACGCGAATATAGGCCTCGGGCCGGGTCAGGGTCGGGTCAGGCTGAGGGCCGGGCGACGACCGCCGCCATGAGGCTGCAACCCGGATCAGGTCGGAACGCCCCCGCCCGGCCATGTAGCGCCGGTCCAGAGCGATCATCAGGGCGGCGTCCGCACGCCTTCCCAGCCCCAGAACGCCCAGCCGCGCGGGATCGCCGCCGAACCCCGCCGCGCGGTCCGCGACCCAGACGGTCGCCACGGCGGCGTCCGCGATCATCACCGCCTCCGAACCGCCTACTGTCCGCAAACCCGCCAAGGCGACGACGAAGCCGCGCCGCGCCAGCCGCCGGGCGAGCTTGCGCCCCTCCCCGCGCTCGTCTGCAAACACCACCAGAACCGGACCACCCGCCGCGCCGCGCGGAGCGAGCATCTCGACGGTCTGGCGTGGATCGGGGCCATAGCGAAGCCTGTCGCCAGCCGCCCATGCGCCGCCGAACGGCGCGGCTGCAAGGCCGCAGAACAGGGAAAGGAACAGGCCTCGGCGGGTCATGACGCTCCGACAACCAGAGAAGGCCCCTTATCGCCATGGACCGCCCCCGGCTCAACCTTGCGCCTGACCTTGCCCGTCAGGGCGCCGCCGCTTCGGAACGCCAGCTCGTCACACTTCACTCACTGATTTGTCGTAAAACATTTACATTGAAAAAATTGAGCGCATAATTCGCTCTGAGTCCGGAGCGAATTCCGGCCAAGGGAGGATATCGCATGCGCCTGATCGCCGTCGCCGTCTCGACCCTGCTGCTCGCTGGAGCCGCGCCTGTTCTGGCTCAGTCGCCGGAACAGAGTCCGCAGAGCCAGAGGCCGCAGCCGACGCGCGGCTCGACCGTCCAGCCGCAGCGCGTGGTGCTGATCTGCGAGAGCGACGCCGCGACCCGCACCGCCTTCACCCGCCAATACGGCGCCGAGCCGGTCTTCCTGACCGCGCGCGAAGCCGTCCAGGCCAAGACGGCCGGACAGGCTTGGACCACGCCGCGCTGCATGACCGAGCGCGAGCACGGCCGCTATGTCCAGCTGACCCAGACCTACGCCGCGCACTAGGCCTCTGTTCCAGAACGACAAAGGGCGCGGCCATCTCTGACCGCGCCCTTCTTTTGTGGTCAGAGACCCGGCCCTACTTGGCCAGATGCTTGTCCAGCCAGCCGAAGACCTCGTTGTGCCACTGCAGGCTGTTGGCCGGCTTCAGCACCCAGTGGTTCTCGTTGGGGAAGAAGACCAGTCGGCTGTCGATGCCCCGACGCTGCAAGGCGGTGAAGGTCGACAGGCCCTGCGCCGTAGGGATGCGGTAGTCGAGATCGCCCTGGACCACCAGCATCGGCGTCTTCCAGTTCTGCACGTGGTTGGCCGGGTTGAACTTCTGATAGCCCTCCGGGTTTTCCCACGGCGTGCCGCCGTATTCCCACTCGGTGAACCACAGCTCCTCGGTCGAATAGCCCATGCCGAAGGTGTCGAAGACGCCGTCATGGTTGACCAGGCACTTGAAGGCGTCCGACCAGTTGCCGGCGATCCAGTTGATCATGTAGCCGCCGTAAGAGGCGCCGAGCGCGCAGGCGTTGTTCCCGTCGAGGAAGCTGTACTTCTCCTGAGCCGCAGCCCAGCCCTTCTGCAGGTCTTCCAGCGGACGATCGCCCCAGTGCTGGCTGATGGCGTCGGTGAACTCCTGGCCGTAGCCGGTCGAGCCGTGGAAATCGATCATCACCACCGCATAGCCCGCGCCCGCATAGGTTTCGGGGTTCCAACGGTAGGACCAGCTATTGCCGAACGAGCCCTGCGGCCCGCCAACTATGTCGAAGGTCAGAAGTATCCGGTCGCCTTCCTGATCCACGGCGGGCCGCAGGGCTCGTTCGGCAACTCCTGGTCCTACCGCTGGAACCCCGGCACCTATGCGGGCGCGGGCTATGCGGTGGTGATGATCGATTTCCACGGCTCGACCGGCTACGGCCAGGAATTCACCGACGCCATCAGCCAGCACTGGGGCGATCGTCCGCTGGTAGACCTGCAGATGGGCTGGGCTGCGGCTCAGGAGAAGTACAGCTTCCTCGACGGGAACAACGCCTGCGCGCTCGGCGCCTCTTACGGCGGCTACATGA
>JALAGW010000211.1 GCA_022712235.1 Brevundimonas sp.
GCCTCCGCCGCCGCCGCCTCCACCCGCGTCGCCTTCGGAAAGCTCCGCCGAGTACCGGCGCAACTTCGGCGTCGTGAATACGGGCGCCATCGCCGCCTGGCAGACCGGGGCGACGGGACGGGGGATCACGGTCAGCGTCGTCGACAGCGGCATCAAGCTGGACCACCAGGATCTGGCGGTGAACATCTCGCCGCACTCAACCGACATCATCTCTGGACGCAACCAGCCACATGGCCCCGACGGCCACGGCACCAGCGTGTCCGGCGTCATCGCCGCCGCCTTCAACGGCTATGGCACGGTCGGGGTCGCCTACAACTCGACCATTCTGTCCATCCGCGCGGACGTGAGCGACTGCGACAAGCCCGAGGACACGGTCTGCTTCAGGGGCGGTGATCTGGCCCGCGCCCTGGACTGCGCCGTTCAGAACGGCGCCAAGATTATCAACCTGTCGCTGGGCGGCGAGGGCCCATTGGGCGGCGCCTTCGAGGCCGCGCTGCAGCGCGCCATCAACGCCGGAGTGGTCTTCGCCATCGCCTCCGGCAACGAAGCCGGCGCCAACCCCGAATGGCCGGGACGTTACGCCAGCGACCCCCGCTTCGCCGGCGGGATCATCGTCACAGGCGCCCACGACAGCGCCGATCAGATCGCCGACTTCTCCAACCGCGCCGGCGTTTCCCGGACCTACTTCCTGTCCGCGCCGGGGATTCAGATCTACACCGATTGCGAAGGAACCTCCTGCTGGGTCGCCAACGGCACCTCCTTCGCCTCGCCGGCCGTGGCGGGGGCCCTGGCCCTGCTGCTGGAGGCCTTTCCCAACCTCACAGGCCGCGAAGCCGTCGACATCTTGCTACGCACGGCGCGCGACGCGGGCGACCAGGGCGAGGACGGCGTCTATGGGCGCGGCCTGCTGGACATCGCACAGGCCTTCCAGCCGGTCGGCGCCACCCGTTCGCCCCAGGCCGCCGGATCGGCGGTGCGGGTCGCCATCGAGCCGGGCGCCTATGTCGGCGGTCCGTTCGGCGACGCCATGGGCCGCACCCAGGCCCTGAACTCCATCGGCTATGACGAGTACGAACGTCTGTTCCGCATCGACATGGGCGCCGCCTGGCGCATCGCCCCGCGTCGCAGCTATCAGCCGGAAAACCCCACGCCGATGCGCCAGTCGCAGGTGACGATGGCCGGTCCCGGCGGGGCGAAGCTGTCGCTGGTCGCCGCTGCGCCGGTCGCGACGCCCGAGCCGATCCTGAACCGCTACACGCCCTTCGACGCCCCCTGGCTGGGCGACGAAATGAAGCAGGAGGCCCTGTTCGACATCACCGCCGGGCGCATGTCCTTCGCCGCCTGGCAAGGCAAGGGCGGATCGCGTTCGCCCTTCCGGACCGGATCGGGCGACGGCTTCGCCGCTCTGGCCCAGGCCGACCACGCCGTACGCGGAGCCATGAACCTCGGCGATCTCGGCTTCGGTCCGTTGACCCTCAGCGCCGAGACCGGCGCCGGCGACCGCCGCGCCCCGCTGCGTTCGATCGAACAGGACGTGTCCTCCTATGCCCGCGCGGCGCTGGACTGGCGCGGCGAGCACGGCGGCCTGTCCTTCAGCATGGGCGCCCTGGATGAGAAGATGGGGCCGCTGGGCGCCTATATGCCGACGCGCTCGGACTTCGCCCTGCCCTCGCGCACCCGTTTTGCGGCCTTCGGCGGCGATCTGGCCCTGGGTCACGGCCTGGTGCTGAGCGGCGAGGCCGGGTTTGGCCGCACCGAGATCGAGGGCCGGTTCCTGAACCTGTCCAGCGCCGCCGTCAGCTCGACCTGGCGCATGGCCCTGCAATCGGACTGCCCGTCCTGGGCGCTGGGGTGCAGCCGTCTGACCTGGGAGATCTCCCAGCCGTTGCGGATCGAGAGCGGGACCTTCAGCGCCTTCCTGGCCGATGTGCCGCTGGAATATTTCGACCCGATCACCTTCTCCGAGCGCCGGTTCTCGGCCAGCCCCTCGGGACGCCAGATCGACTTCGCCGTGCGCAGCCTGCACCCCCTGCCCGGCGGGTCGACCCTGCAACTGGAGGCCGTGGCCAGCCGCGACGAACAGCACCGCGCAGGCGCCCCGACCGGCTACGCCCTTCTGGGCAGCTGGCGACGCGGCTTCTGATCCATCCGCTTCGGACAGAAGAAAGGCCGGCGGAGCGATCCGCCGGCCTTTTGCTTTATCAACCTGTGAGGCGAAGCCTCAGCGCTCGACGCACAGGGCCACGCCCATGCCGCCGCCGATGCACAGGGTGGCCAGGCCCTTCTTGGCGCCCGAACGCTTCATCTCGTGCAGCAGGGTGGTGAGGACGCGGGCGCCCGAGGCGCCGACCGGGTGGCCGATGGCGATGGCGCCGCCGTTGACGTTGACCTTGGCCGGGTCGAGGCCCAGCTCCTTGACCACGCAGAGCGACTGGGCGGCGAAGGCTTCGTTGGACTCGATCAGGTCCAGGTCGGCGACGCTCCAGCCGGCCTTCTCCAACGCCTTCTTCGAGGCCGGGATCGGGCCGGTGCCCATGATCGAGGGATCGACGCCCGCGGTGGCCCAGGAGGCGATGCGGGCCAGAGGTTCGAGGCCGCGCGCCTTGGCTTCATCGGCCGACATCAGCACCAGGGCGGCGGCGCCGTCATTGATGCCCGAGGCGTTGGCGGCGGTCACCGAGCCGTCCTTGACGAAGGCGGACTTCAGCTTCTCCATCGCCTCGATAGTGGCGCCGTGGCGGATGTATTCGTCCTGATCCACGACCACGTCGCCCTTGCGGGTCGAGACGGTGACGGGGGCGATTTCGTCGACGAACTTGCCGGCCTTCTGGGCGGCTTCGGCCTTGTTCTGCGAGGCGACGGCGAAGGCGTCCTGCGACGCGCGGTCGATCGACCACTTCTCAGCGATGTTCTCGGCCGTCTGGCCCATGTGGTAGCCGTGGAAGGCGTCGATCAGGCCGTCCTGCAGCATGCTGTCCTTGAAGCCCAGTTCGCCCATCTTCTGGCCATTGCGAAGCTGGGCCGTGTGGGGCGACTGGCTCATGCTTTCCTGACCGCCGGCGACGACGATCTTGGCGTCCCCTTGGACGATCTGCTGATAGGCCAGGGCCACGGCGCGCAGGCCCGAGCCGCACAGCTGGTTCAGGCTCCAGGCCGGGGTCTCGTTGGGCAGGCCGGCGCCGATCGACGCCTGACGCGCCGGACCTTGGCCGGCGCCCGCCTGCAGCACCTGACCCAGGATGACTTCGTCGACGTCGGCAGGCGCCACGCCCGCGCGTTCCAGCGCCGCCTTGATCGCGACCTCGCCCAGCCTGGACGCCGGCAGGCTGGACAGGGCGCCGAGGAAGGAGCCGACCGGGGTCCGGGCGGCGGAAACGATCACTACGTCAGTCATGATATTCACTCCGGGGAGAAATTCTGATCGAGGTTGTGCCGCATTCGCAGGCGCTCGTCACCTGTTGCGATGCAGCAATCAGCAAAACGTCATCGCCGCGCCGCAGCATCCGCCGGGAACGATGCCCGCAGCCGCGCTTTCAGAAAGGGAAGGAGAC
>JALAGW010000212.1 GCA_022712235.1 Brevundimonas sp.
GTCCTGATCAACTCGGACATCCCGCCCTACAAGCAGGCCAACCGCTTAAACCCCGAACCGCGACGTCACCGGAAGCTGCTGATGCACCGCACGCACATCGACAAGCTGCTCGGAGCCGAGCCGCGTGACGGGCGGACCATCAATCCGGTGCGCCTCTATCTGAACGAAAAGGGCAAGGCCAAGCTCGAGATCGCCCTGGCCAAGGCCAAGAAGCTGCACGACAAGCGCGAGGCCTCGGCCGAACGTGACTGGCAGCGCGACAAGGCTCGCCTGCTGCGCGACAAGGGCTGAGTTTGCGGTTCCGCTTTGCGGCGGGACCGACGCGCGATAAACGACAATTCCTGGGGCGCGTCTTGCGGAGTTCATGGTGAAGATAGCCGAACGCTGGTTCGTTATGGCGGGCGTCGCCCTGCTGGGCGGCATCGCCGTGGCCGGATTGGTCGTGGCCATCTATGCGGCCTGGGTCCTGCACGACATGCCCGATGCGTCGGAGTTGGCGGACTATCGTCCGGCGACGGCCACGCGCGTCTTCGCCGGCGACGGCACCCTGATCGGCGAGTTCTCGGACGAGCGACGCATCTACGTCACCTATGACCAGGTGCCGGAGCAGGTGATCCACGCCTTCCTTGCCGCCGAAGACAGCCACTTCTTCCAGCACGGCGGCATCGATGTGTCCGGCATCGGCCGGGCCATGTTCAAGAACGTCTTCAACGTCGTGTCGGGACGACGCCTGGAAGGCGGCTCGACCATCACCCAGCAGGTGGCCAAGAACGTCCTGCTGACCAACGAATCCAGCCTGAACCGCAAGCTGAAGGAAGCCATCCTCTCCAGCCGTCTGGAAGCGACCCTGACCAAGGAGCAGATCCTCGAGCTGTATCTGAACGAGATCTATCTGGGCTATCGCTCCTATGGCGTGGCCTCGGCGGCCTATAACTACTTCGGCAAGTCGTTGAACCAGCTGACGCCGGACGAGGCGGCCTTCCTGGCGGCTCTGCCCAAGGGTCCGAACAACTATAATCCGAAACGCCACCCGGAAGCCGCCAAAGGACGCCGCGACTGGGTCCTGGGCGAGATGGCCGACAACAAGTGGCTGTCGAAGGAAGAACTGGCGACAGCTCTGGCGCGTCCGCTGAACACCCGCGCCGCTCCGCGCCGCGCTGAATACGCCGACGCCGACTTCTTCGTTGAGGAAGCTCGTCGCCGCGCCATCGGCCTGTTCGGACAGGAAGAGGTCAATCGCGGCGGCTACTATATGCGCACGACGCTGGACCCCAAGCTGCAGTCCGCCGCGCGCGACGCCCTGATGAATGGCCTGGAGCGTTATGACCGTCGCCACGGCTGGCGCGGCGCCTGGGGCACGACCGATTTCGCTGAAGGCTGGCAGGCGGACGCGCTCAAGAAGAACACCCCGCCGGAGCGTCGCACCTGGCAGGCCGCCGCTGTCGAAAGCGTGGTGGGCAACAATGTTCGCGTTCGCACGGCTCGCGACAACCGCACGGGTTCGTTGATCGTCTCGGACGCCGCCTGGGCCAACGCCAATCGTCAGTTGAAGCGGGGAGATCTGATCTTCGTCGAGCCGCAAGGCGGGCAGTTCGCACTGAAACAGGTCCCCGCCGTGAACGGCGCCTTGGTGGCTATCGAACCGCAGTCGGGCCGCGTCCTGGCGATGGTCGGCGGCTATTCCTACGCGCTGTCCAGCTTCAACCGCGCCACCCAGGCCAAGCGTCAGCCGGGTTCGGCCTACAAGCCCTTCGTCTATGCCGCGGCGCTGGAGGGAGATTTCAACCCGGCCAGCATCGTTCTGGACGCCCCGATCAGCTTCCCCGGCGGCGCCAATGGCGGGCGCTGGACACCCGAGAACTATAGCCGTCAGTACTATGGTCCGCAGACCCTGCGTCGCGGTCTGGAGCTGTCGCGCAACGTCATGACCGTGCGCCTGGCCCAGGCTGTGGGCATGAGGAACATAGTCGATCTGTCCAAGAAGATGGGCGTGGTCGATGACATGTCGCCGAACCTGGCCATGTCGCTGGGGGCAGGGGAGACAACGCCCTATCGCATCACCGCCGCCTATGCCGCCTTCGTCAACGGCGGTCGCCGCGTCGACCCCTATCTGATCGAGATGGTTCAGGACCGGAACGGCCAGACCATCCACCGCGCCGACCGTCGTCAGTGCCGCGATTGCGGCCGGGGTTTCAGCGGTCAGGAGTCCCCGCGTCTGCAGGACCGCGGCACGCAGGTCATCGACCCGATCACCGCTTACCAGATCAGTTCCATGCTGGAGGGCGTGATCCAGCGAGGCACCGGGGCGGGCGCGCGCAGCCTTGGCCGCTGGGTCGGCGGCAAGACCGGCACGACCAATGAATATCGCTCGGCCTGGTTCGTTGGCTTCTCCAGCGACATCGTGGTCGGCGTCTTCGTCGGCTTTGACGACAACCGGTCGCTGGGCGGCGGCGAAGCAGGGGCGTCGACGGCCGTGCAGATCTTCACCGACTTCATGCAGGTAGCCCTGAAGGAGCGGCCCGCACGGCCCTTCGTCCGCCCCAAGAACGCCGTCTTCCGCACGGTCAACGGCATCGAGGAGGCCTTCCGACCCGGCACCGAGCGCCAGATCCGCGAAGAAGCGCCACGTCCTGTCCAGCCGGAAGGGCCGCAGAACTACTACGACGTGGTTCGTCGCGAGCAGGAGGCCGCCAAGGGACCGGCGCCGTCCAGCGCCGCGCCGGCGCCGGTCGCACCGCCGCAGCCCAAGAAGGAACCGGCCGAGGACTTGAGCGGGCTCTACTGAGGCTCTAGTTAGACCAACCAACCGGCGCGCCTGTTCGCAGGCGCGCCGTTTTTCATCTTGCTTTTCCTATTGGTCCGCACGCGGTGCGGCCCCGCTTGAGGGAAGGCGTTGTTTCGCAGGAGTTTGCGATGAGACCGGATGTCGAGGCCATGAAGGCCGACATCGAGCAGAGCGTCGCTCTGCTCAGGAGGCGTCTTTGACTGGGATGTCTCGCTTAGAAAACTGGATGAGCTGAACGCTCGGGTCGAGGATCCGACCCTTTGGGACAATCCCGAACAGGCCCAGGCCGTCAGCCGCGATCGCTCGCGTCTGGAAGGTCAGATCAACAGCGTTCGCGCGCTGGAAACCGATCTTGAAGACGGCGTCATGCTGGCCGAGATGGCCGACGAGGAGGGCGACGAAGCCACCCTTGAGGAGGCTCGCGAACAACTGCGCGGCGTCAAGGATCGTGCCGCCCGCGCCGAACTGGAAGCCCTGCTGTCCGGCGAAGCCGACGGCAACGACGCCTATCTGGAAGTGAACTCCGGCGCCGGCGGCACCGAGTCCAACGACTGGGCCGGCATGTTGCTGCGGATGTACACGCGCTGGGCCAAGGCCCACGGCTATGAGGTGACGGTCGAGGCCCATGAAGAGGGTGAACAGGCGGGGGTCAAGTCGGCCACCATCCTGATCGAAGGCCCCAACGCCTATGGCTGGCTGAAGTCTGAATCGGGCGTGCACCGTCTGGTCCGCATCAGCCCCTATGACGCGGCGGCCAAGCGCCACACCAGCTTCGCCTCCATCGGGGTGTCGCCGGTCGTGGACGATACGATCGAGATCGACATCAACCCGTCCGACGTGCGCACCGACACCTATCGCGCCTCGGGCGCAGGCGGTCAGCACATCAACAAGACGGACTCGGCCGTGCGTCTGACCCACGTTCCGACCAATACGGTCGTAGCCTGTCAGGCAGGGCGTTCTCAGCACCAGAACCGCGACATGGCGTGGAAGATGCTGCGCGCGCGCCTGTATGAGCTGGAACTGCAGAAGCGTGAGGCGGCGGCGCAAGCCCTGGCTGACGCCAAGACGGACATCGGCTGGGGTCACCAGATCCGATCCTATGTCCTGCAGCCCTATCAGATGGTCAAGGACCTGCGCACCGAGGTCGAGACCTCGGACACGCAGGGGGTTCTGGACGGCGATCTGGACAGGTTCATGGGCGCGGCCCTGGCGGCCCGGGTCGGCGAAACCCGCGACGGAAACTAAATAGGGGCGGCCCGCGGGCCGCCCCTTCTCATTTGTCCACTACACCGGTCAGGCGGCGGGCTTGGCTTCGACCTTGTCGGTCTTGGCGTTGGCGGCGGCGGGTTTTTCGGCCGGCGCGGGCGTGTCCAGCATGTTGGCGCCGGGCGTGTCGCGCTTGGCCTGGGTGCAGCGGCCCTGGAACCAGGCGCCTTGTTCGATCGACAGTTGTTCCTGGGTGATGTCGCCCTCGATACGGGCGGTGGCGAACAGCTTGACCTGCTTGGCGACGATGGCGCCCGAGACGCGACCGCGCACGTCCAGAACGTCGGCGTGGACCGTGCCCTCGACCGAGCCGCCTTCACCGATGACGACGCGCACGACGCGGATGTCGCCCTTCAGCGAACCGTCGACCTGAAGCTCGCCGGCGCCCGAGATATTGCCTTCGTATTTCACGCCCGCCGACAGGGTCGACAGGCTGGACGAGCGCGAAGAAGCGGCGGGCCGCGACGGCTCAGGCGCGCGGGGTGCGGCAGGTGTGACCGAAGGCGTGGCGGCGGGCGTCGATTCCGGTGCAGGGGGAATGCCCATGCCGCTGGACGGGCCGTTGTCGAAGGGTTTGCTCTTGTTGAACATGGTGCTCTCCGCATCTCGCCAGCAAGGCCGGCCTAATCCTACTATTGCCCCTTGCCAGGCAGTTAGGATCAGGTCGACGCGGGAGGCAAGCTTGGCCTCAGAGCATTCGGCGGATCAAAGTTCGCGGGCCGCGTCCAGCACCTGTTCCGCGTGGCCCTTGACCTTGACGTTGCGCCAGACGCGGCGAACCACCCCGGCGCCGTCGATCAGGAAGGTGGCGCGTTCGACGCCCATGTATTCGCGGCCGTAGAGTTTTTTCTGCACCCAGACGCCATAGGCCTCGCAGACCACGCCGTCCTCGTCAGAGCCGAGAATGATCTTCAGGTCATGCTTGGCCTTGAAGCGGTCCAGCTTCTTCACCGCATCGCGCGAGACGCCGATGACGACGGCGCCAGCGGCGGCGAACGGATCGGCCAGGGCCGAAAAGTCCAAACCCTCGGTCGTGCAGCCGGGGGTGTCGGCCTTGGGGTAGAAGTAGAGGACGACCGACTTGCCCTTCAGGTCGTCGAGCGTGACGCGCCCATTGCCGTCAGTGGCGAGATCGAACGCGGGGGTAGCTTGGCCTTCGGTAATGTCGGTCATCCTCTTTGCTCCTTAGACCGGCTTGACCAGCACGATCTTCTTCTTGCCGGCCGCCAGCTTCAGCACGCCGTCGGCGTTGACGTCGGCCTCTTCGATCAGGCGGGCGCCGTCGGCGATGGCTTCATCGTTCAGACGCAGACCGCCGCCCTGGGCCAGGCGGCGGGCCTCGCCGTTGGACGTGGTCAGACCGGCCTTGGTCACGACGGCGGCGATCATGGCGCCGATCACTTCGTCGCGCGGCAGTTCTACGGTCGGCAGATCGGCCGACAACTGGCCCTTCTCGAAGGCGGCCTCGGCGGCGGCGCGAGCGGCCTGAGCGGCTTCCGAGCCGTGCAGCATCGAGGTGGCGGCGTCGGCCAGGGCCTTCTTGGCCTCGTTGATGCCTGCGCCTTCCATGGCTTCGTACAGGGCGATCTGGTCCAGCGGCAGGTCGGTGAACAGGCGCATGAAGCGGCCGACGTCGGCGTCCTCGGCGTTGCGCCAGAACTGCCAGTAGTCATAGGGGCTCAGTTGTTCGGCGTTCAGCCAGACGGCGCCCTGCGCCGTCTTGCCCATCTTGCCGCCCGAGGCCGTGGTCAGCAGGGGCGTGGTCAGGCCGAACGACGCTTTCTGGTCCACGCGACGCACCAGATCGACGCCCGAGGTGATGTTGCCCCACTGGTCCGATCCGCCCATCTGCAGCGTCACGTTCAGCGAACGGTTCAGCTCCAGGAAGTCCACCGACTGCATCAGCATGTAGTTGAACTCGAGGAAGGTCATCGGCTGCTCGCGCTCGAGGCGCAGCTTGACCGAGTCGAAGCTCAGCATCCGGTTGACGGTGAAGTGGGTGCCGTAGTCGCGCAGGAACTCGACGTAGCCGAACCTGGACAGCCACTCGTCATTGTCGACCATGACGGCGTCGGA
>JALAGW010000213.1 GCA_022712235.1 Brevundimonas sp.
GCAAGGAAGCGCAAGGCTGACCCGTTGCGGACGTTGAGCCTAGCCGCGAGTATGATCGTATGGATGCTAGCTTCACCCCAGACGCAGACCAACGAGCCATGCTCGAACGATTGCGTGTTCGGGAGCGCATCAAGTCCACACTTCAACGACCGAATTTCGCGCTTGATACCAATGACGCTGAGACTGTGCGCGAAGCACTCACGAAAGAGTTGGCGAGAGTGGGCTTCGACCCAGATTATGAACTGACCGTCGAGGGGCGACTGATTGAAAGCCTGATCGACGCGCTTTTCATTTCCTGAGTCCGCTTTCCACCCGTAGCGGACATTCGATACTTCCGCTTCCGATGCTCAACCCTTCATATGGGGCGGGAACGGCTCTCAGGACTAGACGCGTCGCGTCCTGAGCCCGACTAGGCGCCGCTGCCGGTGCGGGTTTTTTCCACCGTCGTGGTGGTTTCACCATTTGGCCCGGTCGTCGTGGTGGTGGTTGTCGTGGTCGTTCGCTCCCACAGGGTGCAGGCCATCGACGAGCCGCCGCCGGGTTGGGGGGGGTTCGGCATCGGGCCTCGGCGGCGTCTGCGGAACGCACAGCCTCCGCCGGGCCGGTCGCGCACGCCGACAGGGCCAGGCCGGTCGCGAGGATGGTGTAGAATCTCAACATGCATGCTCCCCACAGCCCTATTTCTCGCCAGTCTGCCTGACGGGGCGCGTGGCGCAAGCGTGGGGCCTACACTCTGACGTCGAAGTGGCGGGGTTCGCCGTCGCGGCGCTCGCGGGCGGCTTCGTGCAGGGTGTCGGCCAGGTCGAGCAGGTGATGGCGGCGCAGGCGCGGGATGATCTCGAGCAGTTGCAGCCTGAGAGTCTCGGCTTCGGCATCGCTCAGCGGCGCGAAGGAGCGGGCGGAGCGGACGGATCGGGCAGGCACGGCGATCCTCCATCAGAGCGCCTCGGGGAGGTGAGGCGACTTCTGAAAACGGTTGTTTCCTCGTTCAGGTTCCAGATCGGGTCACATTGAGTGAAAAACTGAACAAACTCCGCCGTAAAGGCTTGGGTCTTTCGCGCGCGGCCCTAGATAGGGGCCAGACGAATCATAACTCCGGAGAGGAAGTTCCATGGCCTTCACCCTGCCCCCGCTGCCCTACGCCCATGACGCGCTGGAGCCCGCCATCGACAAGGAGACGATGAGCTTCCACTACGACAAGCACCATCAGACCTATGTCGACAACCTGAACAAGGCCGTGGCCGCCGCCGGCGTCGAGGATCAGTCGTTCGACGAACTGTTCGCCAAGATGTCGACCCTGCCGGTCGCGGTGCGCAACAACGCCGGCGGCGTGTGGAACCACACTTTCTTCTGGGAAGGCCTGGCCCCCGTCGGCACGGGCGGCGCGCCCTCGGCTGAACTGGCCGCCGCCATCGACGCCGACCTGGGCGGCATGGACGCCTTCAAGGAGGCCTTCAACACCGCCGGCCTCGGCCGCTTCGGTTCGGGCTGGGCCTGGCTGATCGTGCAGAACGGCAAGCTGAAGATCATCTCGACGCCGAACCAGGACAACTCCCTGATGGACTTCGCCGAGGAGAAGGGCGCGCCCCTGCTGGTCGCCGACGTCTGGGAGCACGCCTACTATTTGAAGTACCAGAACCGCCGCGCCGAGTTCCTGGCCGCCTTCTGGTCCATTGTGAACAGGACCAAGGTCAACGCACTCTACGCCGCCGCCAAGGGCGGACGCCGGCGCCTCCTTCCCCCCCCCCCGCTGGGGGGAGGGTGGTTGAGGCCGAAAGGCCGAAACCGGGGGGGGTGGGCGCGGCGATACGGAACGCCGCGTCGGATCAGCCGAAGCGCCGGGTGGGGCCTTACTTGCATGATCGGGCGTTATCAGCCATAAGCCCGCCCTTCTCGCATCGGGTTTCGGCCCGAGGCGCGAACTGACTACGGACGATGCGTGGACCGCCGTTGAGATCGCCGCTCCAATCGGGGAGGGGCCGGGCCGCATCAGCATGAAGAGTGATCTATGTCGAAGCGCCATAGCGCCAAGTACAAAATCGACCGCGCCATGGGTGAAAACCTGTGGGGCCGCGCCAAGTCGCCGGTCAACAAGCGTTCGTACGGCCCCGGCCAGCACGGCCAGCGTCGTAAGTCGAAGGTTTCGGACTTCGGCCTGCAGCTGAAGGCCAAGCAGAAGCTCAAGGGCTACTACGGCAACATCACCGAGAAGCAATTCTCGGCCATCTACGCCGAAGCCGGCCGCCGCAAGGGCAACACCTCGGAAAACCTGATCGGTCTGCTGGAATCGCGCCTGGACGCCATCGTCTACCGCGCCAAGTTCGTCCCGACCGTCTGGGCCGCTCGCCAGTTCGTCAGCCACGGCCACGTGACCGTCGACGGCAAGAAGGTCGACATCGGTTCGTACCGCGTCAAGCCGGGCCAGGTCATCGAGGTCAAGGAAAAGTCGCGCAACATGGCTCTGGTGCTCGAAGCCCAGCAGTCGTCGGAACGCGACGTGCCTGACTACCTGGAACAGGGCGACCGTGGCTTCTCGGTCCGCTACGTGCGCGTGCCGGAACTGTCGGACGTGCCGTACCCGGTCAAGATGGAACCGAACCTGGTCGTCGAATACTACTCGTCCTGATTTCAGGCGATCGACGATAGAGTTGATGGAAGCCCCGGTGAAAACCGGGGCTTCTTTCTTATTCAGCATCCGCTGTTCCCTTGGGGAAGGAAGCAGCGCATTCTGACCGGGCGAACATGGTCCGCCCTGGAAGGCCGAGATGAGACGAACCATCGCCCTTTGCGCCGTCGCCGCCGTCGCCTTCGCGGCGGGAGGCTGCGCCGTGACCGGTGAACCGGCCGTGCCCACGGCCGGCATGCCGGGGCAGCTGGAACCGATTCACGCCGCCGCCTTCACCCGCGACACGGCGGTCTTCTGGGTCAGCTCGAACGGCTGCACCAGCAAGGCGGACGTCAAACCCTTCATCACCCGTCTGCGCGACAGCACGGTCATCACCCTGCGACGCGTGGACGAGGACCGCTGCACTGACATCAAGTCCGAGGGCGTGCAACTGCAATGGTCGTTCGAGGAGCTGGGCCTGGAGCCCGGCGCCGAGGTTTCGGTCAACAATCCCTACATGATGCGGCCTGACGACAAGCCGAACCCTGGGGAATGAGGTCGCGGCTAAGGCTTCGTTAGCCATTCCGGACGACGGGCGATTAAGGATTGGGCCGCTAGAGACCGCATCCCCCCATTCGCATTCCGTTCGGTTTTCATGCGTATCGTCGATTGCCTGACCAACGCCCACAATCTGGCGCTGGTCGCCCTGGCCGCCCTGGTCTGCGTTCTGGGAAGCTGGATCACCGTCAGCCTGCTGAAGCGGGTTCGCAGCACGCGAACGAAGACGCGCGCCGCCTGGGGCTTTCTGGGTTCGGTCGCCGGCGGCGCCACGGTCTGGTGCACCCACTTCGTCGCCATGATCGCCTATGAGCCCGGCGTTCAAGTCACCTATGAACCGGCTTTGACCGGCCTTTCGCTGCTCATCGCCATCACCGGCAGCGGCGCGGCCCTGATGCTGGCGTCGCAGCGGTTCAAGGGGTCGGCCGTTGTCGGCGGGCTGTTGTTCGGCCTGACCGTGGCGGGGATGCACTTCGTCGGCATGGCGGCCTTCGCCGTCGACGCCGTGATCCAGTGGTCCGCCGCCTACGTCATCGCTTCGGTGATCGGGTCGCTCCTGTTCGGCGCCGCCGCCTTCCAGGCCGAGAAGCTGTCCATGACCGCCCGCAACCGCTGGCTGGCGGTCGCGCTGATGGTCCTGGGCATCGTCGTTCTGCACTTCACGGCCATGGCGGCCATGACCATTCTGCCCTTCGCCCCCCAGGACGGCGTCCTGACCGGCGACGACGCGCGTCAGGCCGTCGCGATCGGCGTGGCGGGCGTGGGCTTGCTGGTTCTGGGCGCCGGCGCCGCCAGCTACGCCCTGGACACCCAGTCCCGCAACCAGGCCGAAATCCGTCTTCAGCATCTGATCGAGGGCGGCGTGGACGGCATGGCGGTGGAACGCGACGGCGTCATCGTCGGCGTCAACAGCGCCCTGCTGAAGCTGATTGGCGTGGAGCGTGAGGCCGTGCTCGGGCGGAAGCTGTCGGATTGGGTTGACGACGTGGCGCGTCTGGCGGACGGCGACATGGTCCAGTCCTCGCTGACCACCGCCGAGGACGAGGTCCTGCCGATCGAACTGGCGGCGAAGCGCGACCACGTCAGCGAAGGCGAGGTCATGATCTACGCCGTGCGCGACTTGCGCGCCCGTCAGGCCCAGGAGCGCCGCATCGCCCACCTGGCCCGCAACGACAGCCTGACCGGCCTGCCGAACCGCGCCTCCTTCCTGGAGCGCCTGACGCGCCAGACCGACACCATCAAGCCGGGCGCGACCCTGGCCCTGTTCGCCCTGGACCTGAACCGCTTCAAGGAGGTCAACGACCTCTACGGCCACGCCGTCGGCGACCAGCTTCTGTGCCGAATATCGGATCATCTGCGCGAAGTGCTTCAAGAGGGCGAGTTAATCGCGCGTCAGGGCGGGGACCAGTTCGTGGCCATGGC
>JALAGW010000214.1 GCA_022712235.1 Brevundimonas sp.
GTCACGTGAGCAACCCTCCCCAGGTCATTCGCCCGCCCAACCCGCTGCGCGCCAAGGTCGGCGGCTTCGGCGGCATCGACGCCGACGCCATCGCCAAGGCCGAGGCCGCCCTCAAGGCCATGTCGGCCCAGTTCGGCCAGTGGCTGAATGACGAGATCGTCAAGCTGGATCAGGCCCAGGCCGACATCCGCGCCAAGGGCTATACGCCCGAAACCGCCGAAGCCCTCTATTTCCGCGCCCACGACCTGAAGGGCCTGGGCGCCACCTATCAGTATCCCCTCGTCACCCGCATCGCCGGCTCGCTGTGCCGGATGATGGACGACGCCGACAAGCGGATGCAGGCCCCGATGGCCATCCTCGACGCCCACATCGACGCCATCCGCGCCGTGGTCCGAGACGAGATCCAGACCGACGAGCACCCGGTCGGCCGCGAACTGGCCGAGACTCTGGAAGCGCGCGTCGCCGACCACCTGGCCTGACGCCCGACGATGGACAATGAAAAGGCGCCGCCGATGCCGGGGGCGCCTTTTTTCATGCCTGATGATTGATCAGGCGGCGCTGACGGCGGCTTCCGCGCCCTGAGCCGCCGGACGGTCCAGTCGCTCCATCAGATAGGCCAGATCGTCGCGTGACGTATTGGGGCGCTGGCTCAGGAAACGCTCCAGCATCCGCTGGCGGAAGTCGTCGCTGGCGGTGTCGCCGCCTTCGGCTTGCAGGGCGCGCCAGGTGTCGACGCCCGCCCGGAAGGCCTGGAACAGGCGCGGAGGCAGGCCCGCCCGATCATAGATGGCCTTCAGTCCCAGGGGGCCGGCGTCATGCACCATGAGCCAGGCGCGATGGTGCGGCGTGCCGGTCAGCTCGGCCAGGGCGTGCTCGAACAGGGCCATCTGCCCGCGCGCCAGGGCTCGCAGCAGCAACGAGGCGTTCAACGCCTTGCGCGCGTGCAAGCCAGCGACGAAGGCCGGCAAGTCGTTGCTGACGCGCGCCTGATCCACCAGATCGACCGTCGCCCGTTCGCGCGCGAAATGGGCGAACTGGATGGCGATCTCGGGCGCCACCGCATGACGCGTCACCAGATGTTCGCGCACCGCGTCGCTGGCCAGGGCCACCAGCCGCTCGGTCACCGACAGCGGCAGGACCTGGCGATAGGCGATGGCGGCGACGATCTCGGAGGTCTGGCCGAACCGGTCGATGACCACGCCCAGGGCGGCTTCGGAAATGTCGGCGTTGTCGTTGGCCGCCAGGGTGCGCACAGCCGACACGCCGCCCTCCGCGGCCAGGACCGTCGCCACGTCGCGGGGCACGCAATGCCGCGACGCCACGGCGTTCTGACGCACGGCCGAACCGGCGCGAACAATCTCGATCAGGTCGTCGTCGGTAAAGACCGGCGAACTGGTGATGATGGGCAGGGCGACGCTGTCCACGTCGGCGACCAGACGACGCGCCACCTCGCGCGGCATCAGGTCCGAGGACTTCAGCGTCACCGCCAGGGCGCGGCGCACCAGCTCAGCCGTATCATTGGCCATGACCGTCAGGATTTTCTGCGCCGCCGCCCTATCCGCCTCGTCCAGGGGCATCCGGTCGATGCTGCGGCACAGCTTGTGCGCCGCCGCCGCGCGCTCGTCTTCCGCATCAGACTTGATCAGGCGCCGGATGTCGCTTTCCGTCAGTCGGGCGCGGTAGGCGGTCATGCAAGGAGCTCATGAGCTAGGCGGGCGAAGAATCAATCGTCGCGCTTAGCTTTACATAGTTAACGCCTCGTTAGGAGTGAGGCGAAACTACGTTCGTTCAGACAGAGGTCTCGGCAGGCGGCGCGAAGGCCCCGCCGAACCCGCTGCTCTTGCCGCCCTGACCGTCCTGGCCCAGCAGCAGGGCCAGCAGGCTCTGGTCCTGTTTCAACCGGTCCAGACGGGCCGCCAGCATGCGGTCCTTTTCGCTCAGATCCGGCATGGCGTTCTTCGGCGCTGACCCGACGCCCGACGCCGGCGCGCCCTCGCCCGCCGTGCGTTGCAGGTTGGCGTGAACCTCGGCCACGGTGGCGTGGCGACCGTTGCGATAGAAGATCGAGCGATTGGCCGAAGCGGCTTCAGGAAAGAGCGAGACCGCGCTGACGCCCGGCCGCGACTGCATGGCCTCCATCAGCTTGGCGGCGCCCGCCGGACCGAGGAAGTGGGCGGCGTAGAGATCGCCTGCCCCTGGCTCCTGTCCCGTGCGGCCACGCAGATAGGCGGCGTTGGAGGCCGTCAGCTCGGCCGCCATGGTCGAGGCCGCCTGGGCGTCGAAGCGCAGGTCCAGCACTACGTTGCGGGCCGAGCCCTGCACCCGCCAGCGGCCGTCGTCGCCGCGATGAATCAGGTCGGCGTACTGGCCGTAGCCATGCTTGGCGCCGTGCTGCTTCACCGTGGCCAGCCAGGTCTGCTCGATGAACTGGAACAGACCCGAGGCGGACGAGGTCGAGGCCCGCGCGGAGGGGTTCATCGCGCTTTCGCGTCGCGCCGTCTTCATCAGGAAATCGAAGTCCACGCCGGTCGTGCTGGACGCACGCCGAATGGCCGCCTCAACCCCGCCAGACGATGGAATCGCTCCTACGCTCATATGGTTGACGGTCGCTAACCAAGGTTAATGAAGCCCTAATAAACAAGCGCCGCAATAAAGCCGCAAGCCTGGCGCGAACTTTGTTCCGTGGGCGCTGGGGAGGGCCGACGACAGGAGGCGTTGAAGGCCATGATGATCAGAACCGCGGGCGGACCCGGACTGGTGAGCCCGATAGACTTTGCCGAACGCAGGAAGCCGATTCCGCGCTGGATGTGGGCGGCGATCGGGGTTTCAGCCCTGGTCCATGTCGGCGCCGGGGTGTGGCTCTATAATCAGCGGTTCGAACTGGCGGACATCCCGCCGGTCGAGGACGGGCCGACCACCGTCATCGACATCCTGCCCATGCCCAAGCCGCCGGAACCGACCGTCGCGCCCAAGGTTCCGCCAGCGCCGACGCCGCCGATCCATCGGCCCGAGACGGTGATCCCCTCCGACGTGGCGCCGCTGCCGGTTCCGGTCGCGCCGGTCACATCGACGGACACGGGACCGGTCATCAACATCACCGCCCCCGCCAGCGAGCCCTCGACCGGAACGGCAGTCTCTGCCGAGCCGGTGCGGACGCCGCCGGTCATCACCAACCCCGACTGGGTGCGCAAGCCCTCGGCGGAGCAGATGATGCGGGCCTATCCGTCGGCGGCCGAGTCGCGAGGCGTCAGCGGCGTGGCCAACCTGTCCTGCCTGGTCAGGATCGACGGCAGCCTGACCGGCTGTTCGGTGTCGTCCGAAACGCCGGGCAATCAGGGCTTCGGACGGGCCGCCATGAGCCTGACGCGCTACTTCCGTCTCAGCCCGCGCACGGTCGATGGTCAGGCCGTAGACGGCGCCCGCGTCAGCATGGCCATTCGCTTCACCCTGCCCGAGTAGGACTGCCCTCGAAGGCTAGATGAAGCGACGGGGGGCGAGGGTCGGTTCTTTCGAGGGCCGGCCCTCGAC
>JALAGW010000215.1 GCA_022712235.1 Brevundimonas sp.
GGCCGGTGATGAGCCAGAACAGGCCCAGGGTCAGGATGGAGATGGGTCGCACGAACCACAGCCGCGCGTGCCAGACGTCCTGAACCGAGGCCGGGGTCTCGGCCAGAAAGCGCGAGAAGCCGCGCGCCGGCACGCCCAGACGTTCGGCCCAGCCGCTGTCTCGCCCGGACACGTCGTGATCCATCTGGCGAATGGCCGTGGTGCGGATCGGCGAGGACCAGCCCAGACGGCCCAGCAGGTCGCCGATCATCAGGGCCGGCGTCGCCAAGCCCCGAGGAACCCGAGCCACCGGCGCGGGCGGCAGGCCCAGCCAGCCGCGATAAAGGCGCACGGTCTCGATCATGGTCACGGCCTCCGGCCCCGGCATGTCAAAGGTCTCGCGGCTCGGAGCGCCCGGCTCCAGCGCGGCGACGACGGCGGCGCCGAGGTCGCCCAGGGCGATGGGCCGGAAGGTCTGATCGCCACCGACAACGGGGCTGAACAGCGGAAACGCCGCCAACGCCCGGATCAGCCCCGTGCCGCCGAAGGCCGCGCGGTCCACCACCAGCGAGGGCCTCAGGATCAGCCAGTCCAGAGCGCTGGCCTCGACCAGGCGCTCGGTCTTGGCCTTGGTGCGGGCATAAGCCGTGCCCGCCGCATCGTCCGCGCCCACGGCCGAAATGTGGATCAGGCGCCGGACCCCGACCCGCTCGCACGCGGCGATCAGGGCGCGCGGCCCCTCGACGTGAGCCAGTCGGGTGCTGTCCCCTGCCCCGTCCTGCAGGACGCCGACGCAGTTGATGACCGCGTCCACGCCGTCCAGAAGCGGCGTCCAGGCCTCAACCGAAATCAGCCTGGCGAAGTCGGCGCAGACCCAGTCGAACGTCGGCGCCCGCCGCGCGGCCTCGGCCGGACGCCGGGCTCCCGCCCGAACCGACCAGCCCTCGCGCGAAAGCGCGGCGGCCAGATGCGAACCGATGAATCCATTGGCCCCCAGAACGAGAACCCGTCGTCCGTGGCTCATCCGTCTATCCCAGAATTCGGTCGTTGAGATCCGCGCCCGAGGGCGGCAGGGCGCACCAGGTGCGGCCCGGAAAACGCCGCCGGTATCGCGCGACCAGGCCATAGGCGAAGTCGCGGATCGGTCGCGGGATCAACCGGGCCATGACGGCGGCGCGATAGGGAAACGGCAGGGACGCCGCCAGATGCAGCACCCCGTCCGATCGTTCGATCGCGCGCCCGTTCTCGATCACCAGCATGGTCGAGGGATCGTCGGGCGACAGACCGTAGTGGGCCAGCAAGGCCCGCCCCAGATCAGACTGCGTCGGCGCCAGACGAAAACGCGGACCATGCTTCAGCAGGGTCCGCGCGGAATGGGAGCAGAGGGCGCAATCGCCGTCGAAGAGAACCACCGGCCGGTCGTCCGGAAAAGACGGCACGGCCGGGTCGTCACGATAGCTGTAAGCCCCCCGGCCCACGTCAGCCTTAGAACGGGATGTCGTCGTTCAGGTCGTAGCTTTCCTTGGGACCCGAGGGCTTGTTGGCGCCGCCGGTCGAGAAGCCCGAGGAGTAGTCGTCGTCGTTGCGGCCGCCGCCGTAACCACCGCGATCACCGCCGCCCTGACTGTCATTGCGACCGCCCAGCATGGTCAGTTGGCCGTTGAAGCGCTGCAGCACGATCTCGGTCGAATATTTCTCGACGCCCTGGGCGTCGGTGTATTTGCGGGTCTGCAACGAGCCCTCGATGTAAACCGTCGAGCCCTTCTTCAGGTAGTTCTCGGCCACCTTGACGATGTTCTCGTTGAAGATGACGACCTGGTGCCACTCGGTCTTTTCCTTGCGCTCGCCGGTGGCCTTGTCACGCCATTGTTCCGAGGTGGCGATGCGCAGGTTGGCGACGCGGTCGCCGCTGTTCAGCGTGCGGATTTCCGGATCACGGCCCAGATTGCCGATGAGGATGACCTTGTTGACGCTGCCGGCCATGACCGATGTCCTTTTATGTTCTTGCCGTCGATCCCTAGCGGATCACGACGGAATGTTCCAGTTTTGTTCACGCCCAACGGGCGTAAATCCTAGTTGGGGGCGACGGCGACCGGACGGCCGTCGATCTCGCGCTGGATGGCGCCCGGAATGGCCAGACGGCCGTCCCCGGTGCGCGTCAGGGCGAAGAAGCGCTGGCCCGTCAGGGTCTTGCCGAACTTCACGCCGCCCCGGTCGATGAAGATGAACTGGCCCTGATAGGCGCCGATCATGTCGCGGTTCGTTCCGCCCATGCGCAGGAAACGCAGGCGCATTTCCTCCAGACGCGCGGCGCAGAACTCGATTTGCGGCTGATCGCGGGCGACCACGTTGACCTGAGGCGCGGCCTTGCCGTCCTCCGCCAGGACGACGTGATAGCAGACGCCCGGCTCGGTCGGCGCTTCCAGACCCTTTTGGGCGCAGGCGCCGAGGCCCAGCCCCAGCAGACCCAGCGCGGCGACGGAAACGATCTTGCGGTTCATCGGCCCAGCTCCGGGAACTGACAGTTGCGGTCCTGCTGGGCCAGGGTGCGGAAGCGGGTGTTGTCGTTCGACTGCTCGACGCGACGCGGCACCAGACGCAGGGTGGTGTCGCCCCAGCGCCCGTATTGCGCTTCACCCGGACGGACGCAGGTCCCGGCGTAGAGGGCCTGGACGCAGGCCCCCAGGCTCATGCCATTGGAAATGGCGCGCCATTCCGAGCCGGTGTGACGCAGACAGGCGGGGGCCGAGGGCACAGCCGGCGCCTGACGGACGGGTTCGGCCGACGAAGCGGCTTCATCGACCGGAGCGACCTCGACCGTCGGCTCGGACGGCAGGGCCGGCGGCGGGGCGAAGGCGGCGGTCGGCGCGGCGGCCAGGGCGCCGGTGGCGTCCAGACCCACGTCCAGGGCGCTGGTGGCGACCCCGTTGCGCCGCGCGCAGTCGGCCAGGGTCGCCTGACCGACAAACTGCCCGTCGACGAAGCAGCGCAGCTCACGCGCGGGTTCCAGCGTCGGGGCCTCGGCCAGGTCGATCGTCAGTCCGCCCTGCGACGCCGGGGGCGCCTCTGTCGGTTGGTCGCGTCCGCCGCTGAACACCAGAGCAGCCGCCACGGCGGCGACGACGGCCAGGCCGCCCCCGACGATCAGGACTGTGCGATTGTCTTTTGGAAGGGCCATGCGGGACTCGACGCCAATGATGGCCCCAATAACCCCGGCGACGCCGCATGCGTCAACCTAAAGCAGGGTTCGGCGTGATCAGGCTGTGAGTCGTGCGAGCGCGGCCTGATAGTTGGCGAGCTGGGCCTGCAGATAGGCCGGCGCCTCGCCCGTCACCTTGGGCTTGTCGCTTTCCGGGTACAGCGCGCGGTAGGCGGCTCTCAACGTGACCAGCGCCTCCCCCAGCTTTTCATGCGCGACCTTGACCGCCGCCGCGTCGCGCAGGTTCAGCGACTTGGGCAGATCCAGTCCGAAAGTCTTGAGGTCGTCGCTCTTGGGACCGATGTAGCCCGGCGTCAGCCCGAGACCGGCCCGGGCGTCCCGCCCCGCCTCGCCTGCCCGCCAGGTCGCTCCGCCGCGACCATCGGTGAAGGCGATGGACATACGCTGGACGCCCCCCGCAGTCAACTATGAGACGCAGTCCATCCCGGTCATGTAGTCAATGTCGGTATATAACGAGACCAGGAGCGCCCGTCCCGACGCACTCGAGA
>JALAGW010000216.1 GCA_022712235.1 Brevundimonas sp.
CCTCCGCAGCGGCGGCCCCGCCGGTGTCGAACACCTCGACCGAGGCGATCTTCATCTCTCCCAGGGCCTTGGAGCATTGTTGCAGGGCGACCGGATGGCTTTCGGCCGTCCGGATATCCGACAACCGGGCGTCGGGCAGACCCAGCAGAGCCAGCCGGATCGGCCTCCATGCCTCGCTGACCACCGTCAGTCCCGCCTCGCGCACCAGACTGGCGGCGGGCTCGACCACGCCCACGGTCGAGTTCTCGACCGGGATCAACGCCGACTGGCAGTCGCCCGACAGCAGGGCCTGAATGGCCCCCTGGAAGGTCTCAAAGCCGACCGCCTCGTCCCACGGCCGCAGGTCGAGGCAGGCTTCATGGCTGAAGGCGCCGGGCGCGCCTTGATAGGCGACGCGGCCCGGTCCCTCGTCTTCGGTCGGCGTGGTCACGCGGCCTCGGCGCGGGCCTGACGCCCGGCCTTGAGACGCTCGGCGACCAGGAAGGCCAGCTCCAGCGCCTGATCCGCGTTCAGACGCGGGTCGCAATGGGTGTGATAACGGCTCGACAGATCGTCCTCAGTCACCGCCTGGGCGCCGCCCAGGCATTCGGTGACGTTCTGACCGGTCATCTCCAGGTGGACGCCGCCGGGGTGGACGCCCTCGGCCTCCGCCACGTCAATGAAGGTGCGGACCTCGCCCATGACGCGGTCGAACGGCCGGGTCTTGTAGCCGTTGGCGGCCTTCAGCGTATTGCCGTGCATCGGGTCGATCGACCAGATGACGCGCTTGCCCTCGGCCTTCACCGCCCGCATCAGGGCCGGCAGACGATCGCCCACCTTGTCGTGGCCGAAGCGGCCGATCAGGGTCAGACGGCCCGGAATATTGTTCGGGTTCAGGGCGTCGATCAGCGGCAGGATGTCTTCCGCCGTCATGGTCGGCCCGCACTTGACGCCGATCGGGTTCGAGATGCCGCGCATGAACTCGACGTGGGCGCCGTCCAGCTGACGGGTGCGCTCGCCGATCCACAGCATGTGGGCCGAGGTGTCGAACCATTCGCCCGACGAGCCTTCCAGACGCGTCAGGGCGCTCTCGACGTTCAGCAGCAGGGCTTCATGGCTGGTGAAGACCTCGACGCGCGACAGGTCGGGATGGGTCTCGGGCGTGACGCCGACCGCCTCCATGAAGGCCAGGGCCTCGGTGATCTTGTCGGCCAGCTCGCGATAGGCCGCGCCCGCGCCGTTGTCGGCGAAGCCGAGCGTCCAGCGGTGGATATTGTAGAGATCGGCATAGCCGCCGCCGGCGAAGGCGCGCAGCAGGTTCAGCGTCGAGGCCGACTGGTTGTAGGCCCTCAGCAGACGCTGCGGATCGGGCACGCGCTCTTCGGGCGTGAAGCCCATGCCGTTGATGATGTCGCCGCGATAGGACGGCAGCTCGACCCCGCCGATCTCCTCCAGCGGCGACGAGCGCGGCTTGGCGAACTGACCGGCGATGCGGCCGACCTTCACCACCGGTTTGCGCCCGGCGAAGGTCAGCACCACCGCCATCTGCAGGATCAGACGGAAGGTGTCGCGGATGTTGTCGGTCGAGAACTCCTTGAAGCTCTCGGCGCAATCGCCGCCCTGAAGCAGGAAGGCGTTCCCCGCCTCCACCTGCGCGAGATGCTGGGTCAGTTTGCGGGCCTCGCCGGCAAACACCAGGGGCGGCATGGCCCGCAGCTCGTCTTCGACACGGGCCAGTTCGGCCATGTCAGGATAGTCCGTCGGCATATGCACGACGGGCTTGTTTCTCCAGGATTCAGGGGTCCAGCGCTTACTCATGCCGCCTAGATAGCCCTACAGGCGTCTTCGAACAACAAATGTTGCGCCGCAGTGACCGTTTCAGAGCGGCGACCAGGCCTCGTCGGCGGGCAGAGGCGCGAACAGGGCGTCCAGCGTCGCCTCACTGACGCCCGACAGGTCGGCGGGCGACCACTGCGGGGCGTTGTCCTTGTCGACGATGACGACGCGCACGCCTTCCTGGAAGTCGTGGGTGCGAACGACCCGGCCGCCCAGCGCATATTCCATCGCCATGTTGTCGGCGAAGGCGGTCAGGGTTGCGCCGGTACGGATCTGGCGCAGCGAAACCTTCAGCGACTGCGGCGACTTGGTCTTCAGCGTCTCCAGCTGCTTCAGCGCCCAATCCGACCCGTCGGCCTCCAGCGCGGCGAAGATCTCCTCGACCGTATCGAAGGCGAACAGCCGGTCGATGGCCTCGCGGTGCGCGTCCAGCGGCGCAGGACCCGCGTCGCCCGCCAGACGATCCGCCACAACCTTGGGATCAGCGGGCGCGGCCAGCAGTTCAGCCTTCAGCGCCTCGACGCCTTCGCTTGGCGTGAAATGGGTGTGGATGCCCAGCGCCACCGTGTCCGCCGCCTTCAACCGCGCGCCCGTCAGCGCCAGCCAGACGCCCGTCTGGCCCGGCAGGCGCGGCAGGAACCAGCCCCCGCCCACGTCAGGGAAGAGGCCGATGCCCGTCTCGGGCATGGCGTAGGTGGTGCGCTCGGTGGCGATGCGCACGTCCGCCGGTTCGCTGATACCCACGCCGCCGCCCATGACGATGCCGTCGACAACGGCCGTGATCGGCTTGGGATAGTCGAACATCAGATGGTTCAACTGATACTCGGTCCTGAAAAAGGCCTTGGCCTCCGACGCATCCCCTGCCCCGCTCTCGGCGATCATGCGGATGTCGCCGCCGGCGCAGAAACCACGCTCGCCCGCATGGTCGATCAGCACCGAGCGCACGACGTCGTCGCCGCGCCAGGCCAGCAGCGCCTCGATCATCGTCTCGCACATGGCCCGGTTCAGCGCATGAATCGCCCTGGGCCGGTTCAGGGTGATGCGGCCGATGCCATTTTCGATGCGGGTGATGACTTCGGGTTCGATGCTCATCCGGTCGATCTAGAACCGACGCCTTCACGGGTAAAGTCGGGACCGGCTTGCATTCATATCATCGGGGGGGTGGTATGGGCTCAGTTTGCAGACGAGAGGCTTCTTCATGCTCATCACCGCGATGACAGCCGCCATAGCCCTGACCGCCCCCGCCGACGGCAAGAGCGATCAATGGCTGGCGCGGGACGTATCGGGCGAAGGACCTGTCGCCAGTTTCCTGAACTGGAACTACGCCTCTGTCATTACCCGCGCCCATTGCACGAATGGACGGGTCGCGCTCCAGTACTTCTACACATTCCCCGAGACGCCGCCTCCGGCCGAAGCCTCTCTGGCGCTGATGATCGACGATACGCCCTACCCGCTGGCGCACTCGGTCGATGATTTCGACAGACAGGTCTACACCCTCTCGCCTGAGGGAAAAGCCGCCCTAAGGCGAGCGCGAAACGTCGACCTCGACGCCCCGAACGAAGCGGGCGAGCCCTGGTATCTCGGAGAAGCCGCCGCCCTGGTGGATCTGGCGAAGCGCTGCGGTTGACGACTACCTCGCCAGCTCCCGCGCGATGATCACGCGCATGATCTCATTGGTGCCTTCCAGAATGCGGTGCACCCGCAGGTCGCGCACGATCCGCTCCAGCGGATAGTCCTTCAGATAGCCGTAGCCGCCGTGCAGCTGCAGCGCTTCGTCCGCCAGCTGGAAGCAGGCGTCGGTGGCCAGCCGCTTGGCCATGGCGCACCACTTGGTCTTTTCCGGGTGGTTGTTGTCGATGGCCCAGGCCCCGCGCTGCACCATCAGGCGCGCGGCCTCCAGATCCGTCGCCATGTCGGCCAGACGGAACTGCAGGGCCTGAAACTGGCCGATGGCCTGTCCGAACTGCTTGCGCGTGGCGACGTATTCCTGCGCCGTCTCCAGCGCCAGCCGCGCCCCGCCCAGCGAACAGGCGGCGATGTTCAGGCGCCCGCCGTCCAGACCCGCCATGGCGTATTTGAAGCCCGCGCCTTCCTCGCCCACCAGATTGCCGACCGGCACGCGGCAGTCGTCGAAGCTGACCACGGCGGTCGGCTGGGCGTTCCAGCCCATCTTCTTCTCATTGGCGCCGAACGACAGGCCCGGCGTGTCCTTCTCAACCACGATGGTCGAGACGCCCTTGGCGCCCTCGTCGCCCGTGCGGACCATGACGACATAGACGTCCGACACGCCCGCGCCGGAAATGAAGGCCTTGGAGCCGTTCAGCACATAGTGGTCGCCGTCGCGCACCGCCGTGGTCCGCAGCGCCGCCGCATCCGACCCCGAGCCCGGCTCGGTCAGGCAGTAGCTGGCCATCTTGTCCATGCTTACCAGCGACGGCACGAAGCGCGAGCGCAGGTCGTCTGACCCGAACTTGTCGATCATCCACGTCGCCATGTTGTGGATCGAGATGAAGGCCGCCGTCGCCACGTCCCCGCGCGACAGCTCCTCAAAGATCACCGCCGCCTCGACGCGGCCCAGGGCCATGCCGCCGTGCTCTTCGCCGGTATAGATGCCGCAGAAGCCCATCTCGGCCGCCGACTTCATCACCTCGACGGGGAAATGCTTGTCCTCATCCCACTGGGCCGAATGCGGCGCCAGCTCGGCGTCGGCGAAGGCCCGCGCCGCGTCCTGAATGGCGCGCTGATCGTCGTTGAGGGCGAAGTCCATGATCTATACTCCCGACTCTGCCCTCTGACGGGGCGTTCATGCGGCTTTTATCCAAGCGCTTGGGATACGTCACCCCGCCAGCGCTCCGCGCCGCATCCTGTGTCCGCCAATGACGCAGGCACGCGCTAGTCTCTGCCTTTCGACGCCGCGATTTCAGACGATTCAGACGAATTGGACTCTGTTTTTTCTCCGCCGAGGTCCGATATGCGACCCCCAAGGCCGTTTCCCTGCCCCGCCTACCGGACTATGAGCCCTGCATGACCATGCCGTTCCAGCCCGCCGCCTTCCCCTACGCCCGCCCGCGTCGCCTGCGTTCGCAACCCTGGGTGCGCCGTCTGGTCGCCGAGACGACCCTGACGCCCGCCGACCTGATCTGGCCGATCATCGTCCACGACGGCGCCGAGGACCGCGTGCCGGTCGTCTCCATGCCGGGCGTCTTCCGCCTGTCGCCGAAAGAAGCCGCCAAGGCCGCCGTCGAGGCGCGCGACCTGGGCATCCCCATGATCGCCCTCTTCCCCAATGTGGACGGCGCCATCAAGGACAGCGTCGGCACAGCCGCCAGCGACCCGGACGGCCTGATCCCCGACTGCATCAAGGCCATCAAGGACGCCGCCCCCGAGATCGGCGTCATGACCGACGTGGCTCTGGACTGCTACACCGACCATGGCCACGACGGGGTTCTGGAGAACGGCCGCATCGTCAACGACGCGACGCTGGAACGGCTGGCCGAGCAGGCCTTCATCCACGCCCACGCCGGCGCCGACGCCGTGGCGCCGTCCGACATGATGGACGGCCGGGTTCAGGCCATCCGCGAGGCGCTGGAAGCCAACGGCCTGTCGGATGCGCTGATCATCAGCTATGCGGCCAAGTACGCCTCTGCCTTCTACGGCCCCTATCGCGACGCCGTGGGCTCGTCGAAATCCCTGACCGGCGACAAGAAGACCTATCAGATGGACTACGCCAACGCCGACGAGGCGCTGCGCGAGGTGGCGATGGACATTTCCGAAGGCGCCGACGCCCTGATCGTCAAGCCGGGCCTGCCCTATCTCGACATCGTCCGTCTGGTCTCGGACACCTTCAAGGTGCCGACCTTCGCCTATCAGGTGTCCGGCGAGTACGCGATGATGCAGGCCTCCATCGCCAACGGCTGGCTGGAGGAAGACCGCGCCATCCTGGAAACCCTGCACGCCTTCAAGCGCGCCGGCGCCTCCGGCGTCCTCAGCTACTTCGCCCCCAAGGCGGCGCGGCTGCTGGGGGCCTAACTTCTCCTCCCCACTCGTGGGGAGGTGGATCGGCGGCGCAGCCGACGAGACGGAGGGGCTCGGTTAAGCTTGGCGCAACGCCCCTCCACCACTTCGTGGTCCCCCTCCCCACAATGTGGGGGGGGGGGCCACGAAGTGGTGGAGGGGCGGTGCGCCAAGCGTAACCGCGCCCCTCCGTCGCCTCGGCTGCGCCGCCGATCCCCCTCCCCACCGGGGGGGGGGCGACGGTAGGCCCCCCGC
>JALAGW010000217.1 GCA_022712235.1 Brevundimonas sp.
AAATCAAGCTCTGCCGCCGTTTTGGGACGTCAAACCCGCAATTTCGCGCCGAAATCGACGCCGGACAGACAGATGGAGGTTTGCGGCGCCCCAGGCAAGCGGCGCCGCAGATCGCCCTTAGGGGTTCGGCTTGTCGATATGGCCCACGGCCGCGCCCGCGGCGCCGCCGACCGCCGCCCCCACCGGCCCGGCCACCACGGCGCCGGCGATGGCGCCGGTCGCCGCCTTCTGCTCGACCGTGTGGCCGCAGGCGGAAACAGCCAGGGCCGAAAGCCCCAGGGCGAGAACAGCGGCGGCGCGGCGCGAAGAACGGGTCATCAGGCGAAGAACTCCTTGAAATGGTTGAGCTTGCAACGCGGTCGGAGCTCTTGAGTTCCCATCTTGGGCAAGAGTCTGGCAAGCAAGTAGACAACCCGGCGTCAATAGGTTTTGACCCAACCTCCCACGCTGTCGAAATCATCGCATCGTAATCAAATACAGACGTTGGAAGATGTGCTTCAGCAAAAACTCGCCACATTTATCCTCAATCAAAACAACGTCTTTAGGGGCGTCGCGATTTGCTGCGCCGCAACAGCAATTGCCGAATCAACCACATTGAGGCCATAAATGGATGCCTTAAGGCCCGCCTTCCGGAGGTCGGCCGTTCGTCGATCTCTGGTCCGGAGCTGGTTCGCGACGCGTCATGTCGCCTGGTTTCGTTGAGTACGGGGGCGGCATCCTCGCCCTGCTGAACAGGACTACGCCTTTGAGTTTCTCCTCGCAGACGCGTGCGCTGATGCACGCCGCCCAATCTGTTCGCCTGCGCCCCAAGACGGCGGCTGCGGCGTTCGGCGGCGTCGTCAGCCTCGCCGTCGGTGGAGCCTATCTGGGCGGCGTCGCCGCCCAGGCTTCGACCGTTCGCGCCCAGGCTGAACGCCTGCAGGGCGCCGGCGCCGAGGGCTATACCCAGGAAGCCATGGCCGCCGCGGCCGGCGGCCTGGACGCCAGCGCCCTGGCCATCGCTGATCGTCACGATCCCTATTCCGTCGCCGGCGCCGCTCAGCGCGACCGCCAGGCGGAACTGCTGACCGCCCGCCTCGACGAATCCCGGAACGGCCTGCGGCGCGCCGATCTGACCAACCCCGCCGCCCGGCCCTTCCGCCTCGGCGCCGCCCTGGATCAGTCGCGCGACCTCGATTGCCTGACCAGGGCCGCCTATTATGAAGCGCGCGGCGAAGGCGTGGACGGCATGCGCGCCGTGGCCCAGGTGGTGCTGAACCGCGCCCGTCACCCCGCCTTCCCCAACACCGTCTGCGCCGTGGTCTATCAGGGGTCGAACCGCAGCACCGGCTGCCAGTTCAGCTTCACCTGCAACGGCGCCATGCGCGGCGCCGTCAATCGCGCCGCCTGGAACCGCGCCCGCGACGTGGCCTCCAAGGCCCTGTCGGGTCAGGTTTACGCCGCTGTCGGCAACGCCACCCACTTCCACACCACCGGCGTCTCGCCCGGCTGGCGCAACAGCCTCGTGAAGGTCAGCCAGGTCGGCGATCACCTCTTCTATCGCTTCGGCGGTCGTTCGGGATCCAGCGACGCCTTCCGCTACACGCCGCGCCCCTCGACCGGCGCCGAACAGCCGCGCCTGATCCAGGCCAGCCTGACCACCGCCGAACCGGCCAAGGTCGGCGGCGCCGTGGCCTATACCGCCATCCTGGCCCGCGAAGGCGCCAGCGTTCCGCCTGCGGTCACGACGGCTGCGACCACGCCCGCCGAGGCTGCGACCACGGAGTGATCCGGTTTGCAGCCGACCACCCTCAGCGGTCCTGCGTCTTCCATTGCGGCGTCATGTTCTGCTTCAGGTTGCCGAAGCGGCCCTGCTGACCCGTATTGACGTCCGCGTCGCCGGGCTGGCCCGACTGGGCGCCCGTGGCCAGGTCGCGCCGATCCGCCATGTCCTGAACGGTGCGCGCGCCGTGATCGGCGAAGCTGCGCTGCTCCTTGGGAACCGTGGGGGACTTGGTCATGAACCTCTCCTTTCGTCCCAATGAAACGACCTCCGACGTCGGGGCGTTCCCGGCCTGCTTCTTGCTATAAGGTCGATCGAACGCTTCTCTGACGTCCCGAGTAGGCCGCATGACCCAGACGACCACCGCCCCGGCCGCCCCCGCCAAGACGCGCGGCGGCGCGCTCGACGCCCTGCGCTTCGTCGCCGCCCTGTTCGTCGTGGTGTTTCATTTTGGCGATTCCGCGCCGGTCTCCTTGCAGTCGATGCACGCCTTTCTGGGGCGCGGCTATCTGGCCACCGACTTCTTCCTGATCCTGTCGGGCTTCGTCCTGGCCAAGGCCTATGGCGCGGCGGTGGCCAGCCGCAAGGTCTCCCTGGCCCGGTTCTGGCTCAAGCGCCTGGCCCGCTGCTACCCGACCCACATCATCACCCTGGCCATGCTGGTCGCCATGGTCCTCGCCGCCGGCTGGCTGGGCCTGGCCCAGAGCAACGAGGGGCGCTTCGACCTGTCCGGCCTGCCCGCCCAGATCCTGCTGCTGCACGCCTTCGGCCTGGGCGGCGGGCACTGGAACATCCCCAGCTGGACCATCTCCACCCTGCTGATCTGCTACGCCTTCTTCCCCATGCTGTGGCGGGGCATGCTGAGGATCAACAGCCTCTGGATCAGCCTGGGGCTGGGGCTGGCCATCATCGTCGGCTCCAACGCCCTCAGCCTGGCCCTGCTGGGCGAGCAGCAGTTCAGCCTGCCCTTCCAGTGGTGCATGTTCCGCGCCGCCCCCCTCTTCCTGGTCGGCCTGACCCTGGCGCGCGCGGTTCAGACGGGGCGCTGGACCAGCGGCTCGGCCCGTCTCGTCGGCTTCGGCGGCGGCGCCGTCCTTCTGGCCAACGCCTGGCTGGCGGGGCCGGACCTGATCAACGTCCTGGCCATCTGCGCCGTCATCATCGGCTGCGGCGCCTCGCCGGTGACCAGGCCCATTCCCGGCGCCGAATGGGGCGCCAAGGTCAGCTTCTGCCTCTTCATGGTCCACACCATCACCGGCGCCGTCTGGTTCGACGTGGTCGAGCCCCTGGCCGCCCGCCTGCACCCGGCGGTCGAGAGCGTGGCCTGGGAGGCCTGGGCCATGTGGCTCGGCGCCCTGGTCTTCACCCTGATCGCCTCGGACCTCTACAACCGCCTCATCGACGAGCCGATCCAGAAATGGATCGCCCGCAAATGGTTCGCGCGTCCGGTCAGTGCGCGTCCAGACCCACGTCCAGTTGCGGAACCGAGTGCGTAAGGGCGCCGACCGAGATCACGTCCACCCCGGTCGCGGCGATGGCGGCCACCGTCGTCAGATTGACCCCGCCCGAGGCCTCCAGCACCACCGGACCAAGGGCGCTGTCCTTCACCCGGCGCACGGCCTCTTCCAGATCGGCCAGGCTGAAGTTGTCCAGCATGACCACGTCGGGCCGTTCCGGCAGGACCTCGTCCAGCTGATCCAGACCGTCCACCTCGACCTCGACCTTCATCAGGTGGGGGGCGAAGGCCTTGGCGCGGCGCACCGCCTCGCCCGCCCCGCCGCAGACGGCGACGTGGTTGTCCTTGATCAGGATGGCGTCATCCAGGCCGAAGCGATGGTTCAACCCGCCGCCGCAGGCCACGGCGTGCTTCTCCAGCGCGCGCAGACCGGGCGTGGTCTTGCGGGTGTCGGCGATGCGGGCGCTGGTCCCCGCCACCGCCTGGACATAGGTCCGGGTCAGGGTCGCGATGCCGCACATCCGGCCCAGCAGGTTCAGGGCCGTCCGTTCCGCCGCCAGCAGGGCGCGCGCATCAGCCTCGGCCTCGACCAGCACCGTCCCGGCCTCGAAGGCTTCACCGTCCGCGACCTTGATCGTCACCGTCGCGGTCGGGTCCATGGCGTGAACGGCGATGCGCACCACCGCCCCGCAGGCCATCACCCCCGCCTGACGCGCGGCGAAGACGGCGCTGAAACGGGCGTCCTCGGGAATGCAGGCCTGGGCCGTCACGTCGCCGACGCGGCCCAGATCCTCGGCCAGGGCCATGCGCACCACGGGCTCGATCAACAGGTCCGGCAGGGTTCGGGTCATGATCTCAACGTCTCTCATTATTCACCGTCATCCCGGGACGCGCAGCGGACCCGGGACCCAGACGGTCAGACTATCTCAACCGCCTGGGTTCCGGCTCGCGCCTGCGGCGCGTCCGGAATGACGGAAGAATGGGTCATGCGGGTGTGCAAGGCCCTCGGCAGGCTGTCGGGATAGTCGGCGCGGAAATGCCCGCCCCGGCTCTCGCGCCGGTTCAGCGCCCCCTCGGCGATCAGGCGCGCGGCAGTCAGGACCACCGCATCAGGGTTCGCCTTCGTCAGCCGGTCGATGACCGCGCTCAGGGCGCTCAGCCCTTCCTCGTCACGGACCACGCCCGCGAACCGGGTCATGGCGGCGCGCAGCTCGGCCATGGCCTCGGGCGGCAAGTCCTTCGACGCCCTCGCCGGCTTCAGCGCAGCCTTGGCGGGCTGCACCTCCTGCGCCGCCGCCCGCCCGGCCCGCCGCCCGAAGGCGCCCGCCTCCAGCAGGGAGTTGGAGGCCAGACGGTTGGCCCCGTGCACCCCGGTCGCCGCGCACTCGCCGATAGCGTAGAGGCCCGGCACGCCGGTGCGCCCCTCGTCGTCGGCGACGACGCCGCCCATGTGATAGTGGGCCGCCGCCGCCACCGGAATGGGGCTGACGCGCGGGTCCAGCCCAGCGCGCATGCAGGCGGCGAACACCGCCGGAAACTCGTGCGGGAAGGCCTCGCCCACCGCCCTGGTCGCGTCCAGAAACGCCCCGCGCCCGTCCACGCGCGCCGCGTGGACCGCCCGCGCCACGATGTCCCGCGGGGCCAGGTCGGCGTCTTCATCCTCGCCCAGCAGGAAGGCGCCGGTCCCGTCGACCAGCCGCGCCCCCTCGCCGCGCAGGGCCTCGGTCGCCAGAGGCGCGGGGTCCAGGCCGACGTCGATAGCGGTGGGGTGGAACTGCACGAATTCGGGATCGAGGACCTCGGCGCCCGCCGCACAGGCCAGGGCCAGCCCCTCGCCGCGCAGGGCCGAGGGGTTGGTGGTCACCTCATAGAGACCGCCAACGCCGCCGGTGGCCAGGACCACGGCCGGGGCGAAGACCTCGTCCACCCGGCCTCCAGCCCGCTCGATCAGGGCGCCGCGCACCCGGCCGTTCACGTCCTGGATCAGGCCGCGCAGCCGTCCGTCCTCCCAGATCTCGATATGCTTCGACGCCCGCGCGGCGGCCACCACCGCCGACAGGATGGCGCGCCCGGCGCCGTCGCCGCCGACCCGGGCCACGCGCGGTAGGCTGTGGGCCGCCTCCAGCGACACGGAAAAGCCGCCGGCTTCGTCCCGGTCGAAGGGCGCGCCCAGGGCGGCCAGCCACTCCCCCGTCGCGCGCCCGCGCTCGGTCAGGGCGCGCGCGGCGTCCGGCTCGACCAGACCGGCGCCCGCGCCCTCGGTGTCCTGCGCATGCAGCAGGGCGCTGTCCTTTGGCGACAGGGCCGCCGCCAGCCCGCCCTGGGCCCAGGCCGAGGAACAGGCGTTCAGCAGGGGCTCCGGCGTGACGACGAGGGTCTTCGCCGGCGCCGCCTCCAGCGCGGCCGACAGCCCCGCCAGCCCGCCGCCGATGATCAGCGGCCCCTCATGCCGGATGCGCGCCATGCGTCTAACGGCCTCCCACGCCGATGAATCTCAGGCCCATGTCGAAGGCCGGCTCGACCGCCCCGCCGGTCAGGGGCAGCAGGGCGCCGATCGCCGCCGCCGCGCAGACCGCCGCCGTCGCCAGATAGAGGGCCAGGCTGCGCCCCGCCTCGGGCCAGCTCAAACGCCCCCAGGCCGCGCGCCAGACGCCGCGCTTCAGATGGCTGATGACGGCGATGCCGAGGAAGACCGCCAGGATCAGCCGCCCGGTCGACAGCCCCCACCAGACGGCCAGACCGCCGACGGCCAGAAGCGCGACCTGCTCCAGCCGGGGGTGCACCCGCGTCAGCACCGGCCCCAGGGCCTTGGACCCGTCCAGCGGCGGGGCCGGCAGCAGGTTCACCAGATTGATCATGGCGATGAAAAAGGCGCCCATCAGCCACTCGGACGAACGCAGCGCCAGCCCCGCCGCCACGAAGGGCAGCATGGCGACCAGACCGAAGGCCGGCCCCGCCAGCGAGACCAGCACCCCGTGCCACTCGCTCTTCGGCTCGCGCTGCGCCTTGGCCAGTCCGCCGAGGAAGGGAATAATGTAGATGCGCGCCGGCCCCATGCCGAGACGGTTCATCGCCAGAACATGGCCGTATTCGTGGACGAACAGGCCGAACAGCACCGCCCCCGCCACGATGACGCTGCCTGTGATCCACCACAGGAAGCCCGCCATCAGCAGGGTCGAGGCGATGGCCCAGCCCGGATGCTGGCCCTTGTCCTCCAGAGGCGCGGCCTTGCGCGCAGGCTCGGGCGAGGGCTGTTCGGGCGGCAGGTCCCAGGGACCGGGACGGCGCGTGGTATGGTCAGTATCGCTCATGGCGTCGAACTGGGCGCGCGACGACCGGCCCGCAACGGGCCGCATCGCCGCAGGACCTCAGATCAGCTCCACATCGACATGGTGCCTGGCCTTGATCAGGTCATAGCGCGCCGGGATGGCGGGCGGCGGCAGGTCGATCATCCGCTGCACCGCCAGGGCCGCGCGCTCGGCCATCTCCGGCTCCACCGTCACCTCGAACTTCATGTCGCGCAGGCAGTCGCGGATGTTCTCCAGGGTGATGCGCTTCATGTGCGGGCACAGGTTGCACGGGCCGATGAAGTCGACGCCGGGCACGTCGCCCTTGACGTTCGAGGCCATGGAGCACTCGGTGATCATCACCACCTGCTTCGGCTTTCGCGCCTCGACATAGTCGATCATCGCCGCCGTCGATCCGGCGAAGTCCGACGCCGCCAGCACCTCTTCGGGGCATTCCGGGTGGGCCAGGATTTCCGCGCCCGGATAGGCGGCGCGCATTTCGGCGATGTCATCGGCGGTGAAGCGCTCATGCACCTCGCAGCGCCCCTTCCAGGCGATAATGCCGACATTCGTCTGCGCCGCGACGTTGCGCGCCAGGAACTCGTCGGGGATCAGGATGACCTTGTCGACGCCCCACTCCTTCGCCGCCCATTCCACCACCTGAACGGCGTTGGCGCTGGTGCAGCAGATGTCGGTCTCGGCCTTCACGTCGGCGGTGGTGTTCACATAGGTGACCACCGGCAGACCGGGATAGCGCTGCTTGATCAGGCGCACGTCCGCGCCCGTGATCGACGAGGCCAGCGAACAGCCCGCACGCAGATCAGGGATCAGTACGGTCTTTTCCGGCGACAGGATCTTCGAGGTCTCGGCCATGAAGTGCACGCCCGCCTGGACGATGACCTTGGCCTTCGACTTGGCGGCCTCCTTGGCCAGGCCCAGGCTGTCGCCGACATAGTCGCCGACGCCATGGAAAATCTCGGGCGTCATATAGTTGTGGGCGAGGATGACGGCGTCGCGCGTCTTCTTCAGCGCGTTGATCTCGCTGATGAGTTTGGCCTGTTCCGGCCACTCCAGGGGGGTCACCAGACCCTTGACCTTCTCCCAGACGGGAGCGGTCTCTTCCGCCAGTTCCTTCGACAGACCGAAAGCGCCGTCCGCCATCGCCTCAACTCCCTTGCGGCCGTCTGCGCGGCCCCGACTTATGCTCAAAGTTAGCATAAGCAGGCGCAATGTAGGCTCTTCCGCACACGGCGCAAGGGAAATCGGCTCAGTCCTCGAGGGCGAACAGGGCGTCCAGCGGCACATCCAGCGCCCGCGCCAACGTCAGGGCCACCAGAACCGAGGGGGTGAAGACACCGTTCTCGACCGTGTTCACCGTCTTGCGCGACAGCCGGGCGCGGTCGGCCAGTTCCTGCTGCGTCAGACCCGCCGCCGTGCGGACGGCCTTCAGCTTCACGACCAGACGCGGATCAGCCACCGGCGGCCCGCCGATCCAGTTGCCAGTAACGCAGCCCCGCCGCCGAGGCCGTGACGAACATCAAGCCCGGCAAGGCCGCCACCGCCGCCTCGGGCCGCCACAGTCCCAGAGCAAAGACGCCCAGCAGCCCGATCATGGCCATGGCCAGCGCCACGTTCAGCGCGTCGCGGCGGAAGGACAGGGTCAGTTCGTCCTCCAGCAACCGCTTCATCTTCTTGTCGCCGGGATTGTCGAGGCCCGCGACCATCAGCAG
>JALAGW010000218.1 GCA_022712235.1 Brevundimonas sp.
GCCATCTTCACCCTGAACGACGACATGGCCCTGGGCGTCATGCAGGCGGCGCGCGAGCGCGGGATGGAGCTGCCGCGCGACCTCTCCATCGTGGGCTTCGACGACCTGCCCATGGCGGCGCGGGCCTGGCCGAACCTGACCTCGGTGCGCCTGCCGATCCGCGACATGGGGCGGATGGCGGCCGAAAAGCTGCTGGCCCCGACTCGCGGCGTCGATCCGGCCAAGCTGCAACAGCCCGAGGTCCGCCCGGCCCTGGTCGTGCGCCACTCCGCCACGCCCCTGGGCCGCTGATCCAGACCACAACGACAAGGGCGGCCGGCGCCTGCGCGCCGACCGCCCTTTATTTCACGTCGTTTTGAGCGCCAATCAGGCGCTGACGACGCCCTTCAGGTAGTCGCGAATGCCCTCGTCGGTGGCGTTGGCGAAGAAGTATTCCTGGAACTTTTCACCGGCCACGGTCGCCTTCAGCAGGTCCTGATCCATGGTCTTCAGGACGGTCAGCATGTCATTGCAGGCGACAGCCTTCAGATCCTTGAGGATGCTGCGGTTCTTGGCCATGAAGACGGCGCGTTCCTTGGGATAGCCCAGACCGCGCTCGCCCTCGAACAGCTTGCGATAGACGTCCTGCAGGTTCAGCTCGGCCGCCCAGCCGAAGCCCTTGGCGTAGGGCATGGAGATGGCGTTGCCGTCGTTGATCTGACCGAACAGGAAGGCGTCGGTGGGGTCGATGACCAGGCCGCAGAAGACGCCCGGCATGGCGTTGGACGCCAGCATGGAGCCCATGCCCGTGCCGCAGCCCGTGACGACGAAGTCGGCGGCGCCCGAGTTCAGCAGGATGCCGGCCAGAAGCCCGTTCATGACATAGGTCAGCGAGGCCTTATCCTCGGGCGTGTACATGCCGTAGTGGAAGACCTGATGGCCCAGCGGTTCAGCCACGGCGGTCAGGGCGGCATGGACCACTTCGCTCTTCGCGGCCTGGCTGTTTTCGATGATGAGAGCGATCTTCATGGCGGTGTCCTCAAGACGAAGCGATGCCGGACGATGTCGGCGATTATGGTCTAAGCGATTGCATCCTTATATGACACCGGTTACCTAGTCCACCGAAGGACGGACGCAAGATCCGTCACGGCGACTCGCCCGGCGGGTCCCAGGGAGCTGCGCATGTACTACGACCCCATGTACGACAAGGTTTATCAGGCCACCCATCCTGACATGATGGACGGCGCGACGAACCAGCAGTTGCGGGATCGCTACCTGATCCAGGGCCTGTTCGTTCCGGGCAAGGTCAGCCTGAACTATTCGCACCACGAGCGGATGATCATGGGCGGCGCGACCCCGACGACGAGTCCCCTGTCCCTGCCGACCCATTCCGTGCCGGCTTCGCTGACCGGCGCACCCTTCCTGCAGGGCCGCGAACTGGGCATCGTCAATATCGGCGGCGCCGGAACGGTCACCGTCGACGGCGAGGTCCTCGAACTGGGCTTCCGCGACGGCGCCTATGTGCCTATGGGCTCGAGCGAGGTCAGTTTCGTTTCCGCGAACGCCGCCGAACCGGCGAAATTCTATCTGGTCGCCACCCCGGCCCATACGCGCCACGACCTGACCAGGATCTCGATCGCCGACGCCGTGCCGCTGGAAATGGGCGCGCTGGAGACGTCCAACCAACGGACCATCTATCAGTATATCGTCCCGGCCAAGGTGAAGTCCTGCCAGCTGCTGCTGGGGGTGACGGTGCTGAAACCCGGCTCGGTGTGGAACACCATGCCCCCGCACATTCACGACCGCCGCTCGGAGGCCTACCTCTATTTCGGCCTGGGCGAGGACGACCGCGTCTTCCACTTCATGGGCGAGCCGGACAAGTCCCGTAACATCGTCGTCGCCGACGGCGAGGCCGTCATCTGCCCGCCGTGGTCGATCCACATGGGCGCGGGGACGTCGAACTACACCTTCATCTGGGGCATGGGCGGCGAGAACCTAGACTACACCGACATGGACAAGCTCGACATCTGTCAGCTGAAATAAGGGGCGCGAAGCATGGCCAATCCTTTTGATCTGACCGGCAAGGTCGCGCTGGTCACCGGCGGCAATACGGGCATCGGTCAGGGCATCGCCCTAGCCCTGGCCGCGGCGGGCGCCGACGTCGCCTCGGTCGCGCGCCGCGCCTCGGACGACACGGTCGGCAAGGTGCTGGCCAAGGGTCGCAAGGGTGTCTCCATCCAGGCCGACCTGACCTCGACCGAGCCGGTCGAGCGTATTCTGGACGAGGCGACCGCCGCCCTCGGCCCCGTCGACATCCTGGTCAACAACGCCGGCATCATCCGCCGCGCCGACGCCGTGGACTTCACCGAGCAGGACTGGGACGACGTCATGAACGTCAACCTCAAGGTCCTCTTCTTCCTGAGCCAGGCGACCGCCAGGCGCATGATCGCCGACCAGCGCGGCGGCAAGATCATCAACACCGCCTCCATGCTGTCCTATCAAGGCGGCATCCGCGTGCCGTCCTACACCGCGTCCAAGTCCGGCGTGGCGGGCCTGACCAAGCTGATGGCCAACGAATGGGCCAGGCACGGCATCAACGCCAACGCCATCGCGCCCGGCTACTTCGCCACCGACAACACCCAGGCCCTGCAGGACGACCCGGTGCGTTCCAAGGAGATCCTGGGCCGCATCCCCGCCGGACGCTGGGGCGATCCCTCGGACATCGGCGGCGCCGCCGTCTTCCTGGCCAGCCGCGCCAGCGACTATGTGCAGGGCATCACCCTGCCGGTCGACGGCGGCTGGCTGGCGCGCTGATCCCGCGCTAGCGTCCAGACCATGACCCAAACGAAATCGGGCGGTCGCATCCTTTGCTTCGGCGAGATGCTGCTGCGGTTCAGTCCGAACCAGAACGAGCTGCTGCTGCAGTCCCCGGCCCTGACCGCGCGTCCGGGCGGGGCCGAGGCCAATGTCGCCGTCGCCCTGGCCCGCTTCGGCGCGCCGGCGGCGATGGCCACCGTCCTGCCCGACAACGCCCTGGGTCAGGCCGCGCGCGACGAGGTGCGGCGCTACGGCGTCGACGCCTCGCCCATCGTCTTCGCGCCGGGCCGCATGGGTCTCTACTTCCTGACGCCGGGGGCGGTGCGCCGCCCCTCCGAAGTCCTCTACGACCGCGCCGGTTCGGCCTTTGTCGAGCGCGTCGCCGACGCCTTCGACTGGGACGCCCTGCTGAACGGCTATGAGTGGCTGCACGTCTCGGGCGTCACCCCCGCCACGGGCCCCAACGGGTCGCGCGCCGCAGTCGAACTGGTCGAGGCCGCCGTGAAGAAGGGCGTCCGCATCAGCTACGACGGCAATTTCCGCGGCAAGCTGTGGGAGCAATGGGCCGGCGATCCGCCCGGAACCCTCGGCCAGATGCTGGCCGGGGCCGAGGTCGCCTTCGCCGACGACCGTGACTTCGCCCTGGTGCTGAAGACGAAGTTCGAGGACCCCGATCCCCATGCCCGGCGCCGCCTGGCCGCCGCCGCCGCCTTCGACGCCTACCCTCGCCTGCAACGCATCGCCTGCACCCTGCGCGTGCAGGAAAGCGTCGCCGATCAGGCCCTGTCGGCCGTCATGCTGACGCGCGGCCCCGATGGCGGCGTGATCGAGACCGCGACCGACGCCATCCACATGACCGGCGTCGTGGACCGGGTCGGCGGCGGCGACGCCTTTGCGTCCGGGGTCCTGTTCGGCCTGTGGAGCGGCTGGCCGGATCAGGAAGCGCTCGACTTCGGTCTGGCGGCGGCGGGCCTGAAACACTCGGTCCCCGGCGACTTCAACCTGTTCACCGCCGCCGAGGTGCGCGCGGCCATGGGCGACGGCGGCTTCGACATTCGCCGCTGACGGTTTCGTGAAAACTGGCGGGTTTCCAGCCGCGCATCGGCGCTAGGAAACCGGTGTCAATCATGATTAGCTTCGCTGAACTCAAGCAGCCGCCAGAGCTGCGAGGCGACGCATCCGAGGAAGACACC
>JALAGW010000219.1 GCA_022712235.1 Brevundimonas sp.
ACCCGAACCGGATGCGCTGGGACCCGCTGACCATGCCGGACCAGCCGACCGACTGGGTCGAGGGTCTGACCACCTATGGCGGCAATGGCGATGCGGACTCGGGCGCGGGCGTGGGGATCCACCTCTATGTCGCTAACCGTTCGATGGTCGATCGGGTCTTCTATTCCGCCGATGGCGAGCTGCTGATCGTGCCGCAGCAGGGGAGCCACCGCTTCGTCACCGAGATGGGGGTGATCGAGGCCGCCCCCGGTCATGTCGTCGTCATCCCGCGCGGCGTCCGTTTCCGCGTCGAGGTGGACGGCGAGGTCAGGGGCTATGTCTGCGAGAACTACGGCGCGCCCTTCCGCCTGCCGGACCTCGGCCCCATCGGCTCCAATGGCCTGGCCAATCCGCGCGACTTCGAGACGCCTGTCGCCTGGTTCGAGGATGTCGATCGCCCGACCCAGTGCGTCCAGAAATACGGCGGGCTTCTGTGGGCCACCACCTTCGACCACAGCCCGCTGGACGTGGTCGGCTGGCACGGCAACTACTCCCCCTATCGCTATGACACGGCGCGGTTCAACACCATCGGCACGGTCAGCTTCGACCACCCGGACCCGTCGATCTTCACCGTCCTGACCTCGCCCAGCGACACGCCCGGCACGGCCAACTGCGACTTCGTCATCTTCCCGCCGCGCTGGATGGTGGCCGAGGACACCTTCCGCCCGCCGTGGTTCCACAGGAACGTCATGAGTGAGTTCATGGGGCTGATCTTCGGCGAATACGACGCCAAGGCAGGCGGCTTCGCCCCCGGCGGCGCATCCCTGCACAACCGCATGAGCGGTCACGGCCCGGATCAGGCCAGCTGGAACGGCGCGACCCAGGCCGAGCTCAAGCCGATGAAGATCGAGAACACCCTGGCCTTCATGTTCGAGACGCGGATGCCAATCCGCACCACGGCCTGGGCCGAGAAAACGCCGCTGATGCAGCTCGACTACGACGACTGCTGGACCGGTTTCGAGAAGGGAAAGGTCGGATGAAGCTGAAAGCTGTTTTCGTCACGGCGGGGCTCGGCGCCCTGTTGTTGGCCGGGGCCTGTGCGCCGACAGAGACCCCTGGCGGTTCGGGCGCCGATACGCCGACCCAGAGCGCCGACGCCTCGGCCTGCGCCGCGCGCGGGGGCCAGATGCAGCAGGTCGGACGGATGCAGTCCTGGCGATGCGTCGTCAAATACGCCGACGCGGGCAAGCGCTGCACCGACGCCTCGCAATGCCAGGGCCAGTGCGAGATCCCCGGCAATAGCGGCGTCGCGCCGGGCGCCGCTGTGGTCGGCCAGTGTCAGGCCGACAGCAACCGTTTCGGCTGCCGCACCACGATCAAGGACGGCAAGGCCGAGGCCACACTTTGCATCGACTGAGATTGTCTGGGTTTTACGCGTGCAATAGCCCCCGTCGCGGTCGCGGCGGGGGCTTTGCCTTGTGTGCCGGCCTTTAGTTGGCAGGCGCCGGCGCCGGCGGGGTGGTGCTCGGCGAGGTGTTGGGCGTGTTTTGCGTGGTCATGCCGCCGTCGGCGTTGCCGGCCTGCTGTTCGATGCGGTCGGCTTCGGCGTTCAGCGCCTGTTCCTGGGCTTCGTTCGGGGTGGCGGCCGCTTGAGCTTCCAGGGCGTCGGCCTGTTGTTCCGCAGCCTTGTCGGCGGCGCTTTCGCCGCAAGCGGCCAGACCGGCGACAGCGATCAGGGAAGCAGCGGCGAGAACGAATTTACGCATGGTGTTTCTCCTTGTGGACTGGAGGAACGCTGCATCTCACATTCGGTTCACGCCGCCGTGATCACGTTTCAACCCGCCTCGTTGAAGGCCACCCGCGCAGCGCCCAGCAGGGCGGCCTGCTTGTGCAGGATCACCTTGGTCGGGATGGCCTGCATGTATTCTTTGAACCGGCCCTTGCGCTCGAAACGGGTGCGGAAGGGGCTGGCCTTGAGGAAGGGCAGGATGCGCGGAGCGATGCCGCCGGCGATATAGACCCCGCCGCGCGCGCCGGTGGTCAGGGCGATGTCCCCGGCCACGGCGCCCAGGATGGCGCAGAAGCGGGCGAGCGTGGCGCCGCAGGGGCTGTCGGGGTTCTGCATCGCCGTCTCGGTGATTTCGGCCGGATCTTCGATGTGCGTCTCGCGTCCGTCGATCTCGGCGAGGGCGCGGTGCATGTTCAGCAGACCCGGCCCGCAGATCAGGCGCTCGATCGACACCCGGTCATAGCGGCGGCGCAAGATGCGCAGAATCTCGTCCTCGACCGGATCGCCGGGCGGGAAACAGGCGTGGCCGCCCTCGGACGGCATGGCCATCTCCTTTCCGTGAGCGTCGCGCACCAGGGCCGAGACGCCGAAGCCGGTGCCAGGGCCGAGCACGGCCACGGTCGCGTGGGGATCGCCGTCGATCGGTCCCCCCAGAGAGGCCAGTTCGGCCTCTGGCACGATGGGCGCGCCCCAGGCCAGGGCCTCGAAGTCGTTGATCAGCTTGACGGGGTTCAGGCCCAGGGTCTGAAGCTCGCCCTCTGACACGCGCCAGGGCGAGTTGGTCAGGTCGATCTCGCCGTCCGTCACCGGTCCGGCCACGGCGATGACGCCGCCGCTCGGCTTGACGTCGCAGCCGTCGAGGAAGGCCTTGACCCCGCCGAGGAAGGTCGGGTGTTCAGACGCGGGGAAGCTCTCGTGATGCTCCAGCACCGGGCGGCCGTCGACCATGCGGGTCAGGGCGAAGCGGGCGTTGGTGCCGCCGACGTCGCCGACGAGAAGAATCTGGTCATTCATGTGCTTTTCCTCGTTCCGACGGCGGCTTAGGCGTCCACCGTCCGGTCGACGAAGTTGGGGTTGGGCGGGGTGTCCGTGTGGCCGCCGACGCCGGCGGGCACGGCGAAGCAGACGGTCGCGCCCTGCTCGGCGGTCGTCACGACGTGGCGGAAGGCCCCGAACAGTTCGCGACCATAGCCCCAGGACGAGCCCTCGGCGTTGGCGGTCGAACGGACGGCCAGAGGGCGCGCGGTCAGGTCGGCCACGCCCACCGTGGTCAGCACCCCGGCCTCGGCGTCCAGACGGATGATGTCGCCGTCCCGGACGTGGGCCAGGGGGCCGCCGGCCAGGGCCTCGGGGCTGACGTGGATGGCGGCGGGCGTCTTGCCGCTGGCGCCTGACATGCGGCCGTCGGTGACGAAGGCGACCTTGAAGCCCTTGTCCTGCAAGACGCTGAGGGCCGGCGACAGGGAGTGCAGTTCCGGCATGCCGTTGGCCTTCGGCCCCTGGAAGCGCAGGACCAGAACCACATCGCGGTTCAGCTTGCCGTCCTTCAAGGCCTGCAGGGCGTCTTCCTGGGTTTCGAACACGGCGGCGGGGGCTTCGACGATGCGGTTCTCGGGCTTGACCGCCGAGACCTTGATCACTGCCCGACCCAGGTCGCCCTGCACCAGCCGCAAACCGCCTTCCTTGTCGAAGGGATCAGAGGCGGGGCGTAGAATGTCGCGGTCCAGGCTTTCCGACACGCCGTCGCGCCAGACCAGTTCGCCGTCGATCAGCGACGGCTCCTGGAAATAGGCCTCAATGCCCTGACCCATGACGGTCACGACGTCGGTGTGGATATTGCCCGCCTGCGCCAGCTCGCGCGCCACGAAGGCCACGCCGCCCGCCGCCTGGAAGGCGTTCACGTCGGCCGAGCCGTTGGGATAGACCCGCGCCAGCAGCGGCGTCACCGAGGACAGCTGGTCCATGTCGGTCCAGTCGATCAGCACCCCGGCCGCCCGCGCCATGGCGACCAGGTGGATGGCGTGGTTGGTCGATCCCCCGGTGGCCAGCAGGGCGACGATCATGTTGACGATCGACTTTTCGCTGACGACGTCGGCCATGCGGCTCTCGCCTGAGCGGGCCAGTTCGACGGCGCGCTTGGCGGCGGCGGCGGTCAGGGCGTCGCGCAGACCCGTCTCCGGATGGACGAAGGCGGTCGAGGGCAGGTGAAGCCCGCCCAGCTCCATCATCATCTGGTTGGAATTGGCCGTGCCGTAGAAGGTGCAGGTGCCGGGCGAGTGGTAGCTGCCGATTTCGCTGGCCAGCAGGGTGGTGCGGTCCACCATCCCCTGCGCGTATTCGGCGCGGACGCGGGCCTTCTCGGCGTTGGGAATGCCCGAGGGCATGGGACCGGCGGGGGCGAAGACGACCGGCAGGTGCCCGAACGCCAGGGCCCCCATGAACAGACCCGGCACGATCTTGTCGCAGACGCCCAGCATCATGGCGGAGTCGAAGGCGTCGTGGGTCAGGGCCACGCCCGTCGCCATGGCGATGGCGTCGCGGCTGAACAGGCTCAGCTCCATGCCGGGGCGACCCTGGGTGACGCCGTCGCACATGGCCGGGGTTCCGCCCGCCACCTGGGCCGTGGCGCCGACCTCGCGCACCGCCTTGCGGATCACGTCGGGGAAGCGCTCGAACGGCTGATGCGCCGACAGCATGTCGTTGTAGGCGGTGACCACGCCGATATTGGGTTTGGACCCGTCCATGGCCGTCAGCTTGTCGGCTATGGTCTGGCCGGCGAAGGCGTGGGCCCAGTTGGCGCAGCTCAGCTTGGCCCGTCCGGCGCCGCTGTCACGGGCGGCGTCCATGCGGTGCAGATAGTCGGCGCGGGTGGCGCGGCTGCGTTCGGTGATGCGGGCGGTGACTTCCGCCACCACAGGGTTGAGAGCCATCAGACGGCCTCCGTCCAAAGCACTTCAAGAGGAACCTTCGCTGCGATCATGGCGGCGATGGGATGGATGCGCGGATCGCCCGCCGCCTCGCGCTCGAACACGGCGCGCTTCCTGGCTCCGGTCAGGGCCAGGACCACGCGGCGGGCGCCGACCAGATAGGGCAGGTTGATCGACAGCCGTTCCTGCGGCGGGGCCATCCCGTCCCGGCCCGGCGGCACGCCATAGACGGCGGGCTTCAGGCTCGGCGTCAGCAGGGTCTTCAGCGTCGGGCTCTCGGGGAACATCGAGCAGATATGCCCGTCCTCGCCCATGCCCAGCAGGACGGCGTCCAGACGCGCGCCTACAGCCGCCAGCGCCTTCGACGCCTCGGCGGCGGCGCGGTCCACCGTCACCGAGGGGGAATACAGCGGCAGGAAGCGCGCGATAGCGGCCGGTCCCGTCAGCAGGGTCCGCTTCATCAGGGCCGCGTTCGAATCCGGCGAGGTCTCCGGCACATAGCGCTCGTCCACCAGGGTCGCCGTGACCTTCGACCAGTCCAGATCGGCTTGCGCCAACCGCGCATAGACGGGCGAGGGGGTCGATCCGCCCGCGCCGGCGAAGATCGCGCGGCCTTCGGCGGCGACGCCCTCGGTCAGGGCTTCGGCCAGTCGCGCAGCGGCGGCCTCGGCCCAGGCGGCGGCGTCAGGCAAGGTCTCGATGGCGGGACTATTCATCGCGCGTGTTCCACTTGCGTCCCGTCCGCGACAGCAGCAGGTCCGCCGCTTCGGGCCCCCAGGTTCCGGCCACATAGTCCAGCGGCTTGAAGCCCGCGCCCGCCCAGGCCTCGGACACCTCGTCCACCCATTTCCAGGCCTGTTCCGCCTCGTCGCGACGCACGAACAGGGTGCTGTCGCCATGCATGGCGTCCAGCAGCAGACGCTCATAGGCGATGCGGCGGCGCGGCGGGGCGGCGTCCTTGCCGTTGACCCCCCAGGACAGGCTCATCTTGATCGGCTGCAGCTGCATCCGCTGATCCAGCCCCGGCTTCTTGTTCATCACCGACAGCGAGATGTCTTCCTCGGGCTGCAGTTCGATGACCAGGCGGTTGGCGTTGATCTCGCCGCGCTCGCCGTGACCGAATATGGAGTGGGGCACCGGCTTGAACTGGATGACGATCTCGGTGCGCTTCTCGGGCAGGCGCTTGCCGGTCCGCATGAAGAAGGGGACCCCCGCCCAGCGCCAGTTGTCGATGTCGGCGCGGATGGCGACGAAGGTCTCGGTGTCGGAAGCCTGACCGCGTTCCTCGTCATAGCCCTTGGCCGGCTTGCCCTCGCTGGTCCCGGCCACATACTGGCCGCGCACGGTGACGCGCTCGGCTTCTTCCAGGGTGATGGGGCGCAAGGAGCGCAGCACCTTGACCTTCTCGTTGCGCACCGAGTCCGGGTCCAGGTCGCTGGGCGGCTCCATGGCCACCAGGCACAGCAGCTGCAGCATGTGGTTCTGCAGCATGTCCCGCAGGGCGCCGTATTCGTCGTAATAGGGCCAGCGGTCGCCGCCCCCGCCCGTCTCGCCCACCGTGATCTGGACGTGGTCGACCGTCAGATTGTTCCACAGCGGCTCGAAGATGGTGTTGCCGAAGCGCAGGGCGATCAGGTTCTGCACCGTCTCCTTGCCCAGGTAGTGGTCAATGCGGAACACCTGACGCTCGTCAAAGGCGTGGGCCACCGCGTCGTCGATGGCGAGGAAGCTTTCCAGATCGCGGCCGACCGGCTTCTCCAGCACGATGCGGCAGTTCTTTTCAGCCAGGCCCGCCGCCTTCATCGCTGTGACGATGCGGCCATACAGGGACGGCGACACCGCAAGGAAGGAGGTCACCTCGCCGTCGCCGCACTTCGCCTTCAGTGGGGCCAGGCTGGCCGGGTCGGTGGCGTCGACGGCCAGATAGTCGAGGCGGGATTTCATCCGCGCCCAGCTGGCCTCGTCCCAGCCGCCGTCGGCCTCGGCGCGGGCCTTCACCGCCTCATGGACCTTGGCGACGTATTCCTTGGGGCTTTCGTCCGATCGGGCGGCGCCGATGATCTTCAGCCCCTCGGGCAGCAGGCCGTCGTGATCGAGAAAATAGAGCGAAGGCAACAGCATCCGCATGGCGAGGTCGCCGCCGCCGCCGAACAGAATCAGTGCCGCCATTCGTCCCATTCCTCCCTGATCCCGACATGCGGGATATTCACCTCAAGGCTCAGGTATCGGTCTTGGCCGCTTCCGCGCGCTTCGCCAAGACGACCAATACGTCCTGAAACACCATGTTACGGGCATGGAGAAGAACCAGCAGGTGATAGATCAGATCCGCCGCCTCGCTGGCCAGTTCCGCCTCGTCGCCCGCCGCGCCCGCCAGAGCCGTCTCCACGCCCTCCTCGCCGACCTTCTGGGCCGCCCGTTTCGGCCCCTGGGCGATCAGGCGGGCGGTCCAGCTGTCGTTGGGATCGGCCTGGGCGCGGACATGGATGGTGCGCTCCAGCCTCCCGATGCGGCCCAGCCCCGGCGCGTCCTCGTCGCCGAAGCAGCTGACGCGGTTCAGGTGGCAGGCGTTGCCGACCGGCCGCACCTTCACCACCACGGCGTCGCCGTCGCAGTCGGGCGTCACCGAGACCACGTTCAGGAAATCGCCCGAGGTCTCGCCCTTCCTCCAACGGCCCCCGCGCGAGCGCGAAAAGAAGGTGGCCTGACCGCTGTCCAGCGTCTCGCGCAGCGCCGCCTCGTCCATATAGGCCAGGGTCAGCACCTGCAGGGTGTCGGCGTCCTGCACCACGGCGGGGATCAGGCCGCCGCCCTTGGCGAAGTCGATCTTGGTGATGTCGAGGTTCATCTTCCTTCTCCCCTCGTGGGAGAAGGTGGGCGCCGGAGGCGCTCGGATGAGGGGGCTGTGTCAGCGCGCGAGACGGCGGGAGATGAGGCAGGCAGCCCCCTCATCCGTCTCGCTCCGCGAGCCACCTTTTCCCACGAGGGGAGAAGGAAACCGATGGTCGTCATATCCTCACCTCCACGCCTTGCGTATCCAGGTAACGCTTGAGATCGGGAATCGCGATCGCGCCCGAGTGGAAGACGCTGGCGGCCAGGGCCCCGGACACATCGGCCTGCTGGAATACATCGCGGAAATGTTCGACCGCTCCGGCCCCGCCGGACGCCACCAGCGGAATGGTCAGCCGTCCCCGCGCTTCGGCCAGTTGGGCGATGTCATAGCCGCGCCGCACCCCGTCCTGATCAATGCAGTTCAGAACGATCTCGCCCGCGCCGAGGCTCTGGGCCTCCACGATCCAGTCCATGGTCAGCCTGCCCGCGCCGCGTCGCGCGTCGGGGTCGCCGGTGTATTTGTGCACCCGCCATTCGCCGTGCTGAAAGGCGCTGTCGACGCCGACGACGACGCATTGCCGCCCCAGCCGAGCGGCCATTTCGCCGATCAGTTCGGGGCGCTCCAGGGCGGGGGAGTTGATCGACACCTTGTCCGCCCCGTGATCCAGACAGCGCGCCGCCTGTTCCACCGTGCGGATGCCGCCCGCCACGCAGAAGGGGATGTCCAGCAGCCGGGCGATGTCCTGCACCCAGCCATAGTCCAGCGTCCGCCCTTCCGGGCTGGCGGTGATGTCGTAGAAGACCAGTTCGTCTGCGCCCGCATCGCGATAGCGCGCGGCCAGTTCGGCGGCGTCGCCCATGTCGACGTGACCCTCGAACCTCACGCCCTTGACCACCCGTCCGTCCTTGACGTCCAGGCAGGGGATGATGCGTCTCGCGGTCATCCGGCCACCGCTTTCAGGGCCTCGGCCACGGTGAAGCGACTCTCATAGATGGCCCGCCCGACGATGGCCCCGTCGCAACCGAAGTCGCGCGCGGCGGTCAGATCGTCCAGCGACGCCACCCCGCCCGAGGCCTGGATTTTCAGCTCTGGTCGACGCCGCAACGCCTCGCCCAGCAGGTCGAGATTGGGTCCGGTCAGGGCGCCGTCGCGGCCCACGTCGGTCATCAGCACGTGGGTCAGAAACTCGGACGGATAGCGGTCCAGCACGCTCCACAGATCGACCCCCGCCGACTGGGTCCAGCCCTTCAGCGCCGGGACAGGCACGCTGTCTTCATACCTCACATCCAGCGCCAGGGTGATGCGCTCGGACCCGAACCGCTCCAGCCAACCGATCACTTCGTCGGATTTCGTTACAGCCAGAGACCCGACCACGACGCGGCTGACGCCGGCCTCCAGCAGCCGCTCGACATCGCCCTCGGAGCGCACGCCGCCGCCCGACTGGATCTTGACCGCGACCGAGGCCGCCAGTTCGCCGATCAGGCCATGCTGCATGGCGCGCCCGGCCTCGGCTCCGTCCAGATCGACAATGTGGACCCAGGCGGCGCCTTCGGCGGCGAAGGCGGCCAGACGTGAGGCCGGAACCTCGTCGTAACGGGTCACCTGATCGAACCGACCATGCATCAGGCGCACGCAGACGCCGTCCTTCAGGTCGATGGCGGGATAGACGATCATGCGGGCAACTCGAGGAAGTTCTTCAGGATACGGGCGCCCGCCGCGGCGGACCGCTCCGGGTGGAACTGGCAGCCCCAGCGGTTGGCGCTGTTGACCACGGCGGGGACAGGAATGCCGTAGTCGGCGGCGGCGAGGGTCGCCGGGCCGTCGGGGCAGACGAAGCCGTGGACGAAATAGGCCCAGTCGCCGTCCTTGATCCCCTCCAGCAGCGGGTCGGGCCGCCGGATCGCCAGCCGGCTCCAGCCCATGTGCGGCGAGGGCCGCGAGGGCGCGGGCGCGATGGCCTCGACCCGGCCGGGGATCAGGCCCAGCAGATCGACCCCGCCGTCTTCGGCGCTGGTCTCGAACAGCAGCTGCTGGCCCAGACAGACGCCTAGCAGGGGACGCTTGAACCGCCGCAACGGCTCG
>JALAGW010000220.1 GCA_022712235.1 Brevundimonas sp.
GACCTTGGCGGCGCCGAGGGTGGGAGCGATCTGCAGCAGGGCGGCGACCAGGGCCGGGATGGCGGCCCTGTCGTGATCCAGCGCCTCCAGGTCGAGGATTTCCAATGTGGGCGGCTCTATCGAGTTGCCATTGCTAAGCAGGGCCATGGAGTGACCAGTGATCTCGCCGTCCCGTCGCCGCGCCAGATGCAGGGGCGGCACGCTGAGGTCGGGGTCCGACAGTCGCCAGCGCATCATGGCGGGGCTGCGGTCCGCCGTCACGCGTCCCTGGGTCCGCAGCGCCGTCCAGAAGCGACCATAGGCCGACGAGTCGGAGAGGTCGCTCAGGCCCATGACCCCGTCCGCGAAGGTCAGGCTCTCTACCGGTTGCGCGGCGCGGCGCGGCGGCATCAACTGTTCCCCGAGCCAGCGCGCGGCGCGCGGCTCCCGCGCCACCAGAGCTCGCAGGCCCCGACTGTAGAGGCAGGCGGCGGGGTTGATGATCCACGACAGCTTCTGTGCGTGGGTCCTGGTCGGCCAGGCGACCATGCCGAACTTTCGGTACAGGGGGCTGGAGCGGGCGTTGGCGTTCAGGGTGTAGCGCAGCGCGCATCCCGGCTGGGCAAGGAAGGTGGTGATCAGGTCGCGACTGCGACCTTTCTGCTCGGGCGGGACGATGACCGAGAAGCCTGTGGCTCCGAACAGAGGGCGCTCGCCGATCCAGAACCTCTGGATGAAGTTGCCGAGGAAGGCGGCGGGGCCGCCGTTGGCGTCTTCCACCACCCAGCCGGCAGGCGCGGACAGGGCGGCGCGGGCGGGATTGCTCTCCAGCCAGCGCCAGCCCTCGAGGGACCGTTCGGGCCACCAGACGCGGCGGTGCAGGGCGTTGACGTCGGGCACGTCGGCGGGCCGGAAGCGACGAACAGTCATGAGCGTCTGACCTTTCCAAAGGCGGGGACACCGTGAACACAAATCCTAGTTGCGTGAGTCCGGTCTGCATCGCCCAAACAATCTGCAGTTGAGTTGTCGGGGCTGACAAATGCGTCATTGCGATGACGGGTCGCGGCGTTAACGCTTGTTCCCGTGGCCCTGCCGTGCTGTTTCTCCGCCCTTAATGCGCCAGTCAGGGCGTAGCAGTTGGGAGAACGCCGTTGAGCACGACGGATGGGGGGCGCGCGTTTGGAACGCGCTCGCGAGACCTGCGAAGGAACGGCGCTGATGCGCTCTTCGCCATGATGAACCGAACCGGGGGGCGCCGGGCATGAACGTCGTCATCGCCATCGGTCTGATCATCACCTTCCTCACGGGCGTGCCCGTGTTGATGCAGATCCTGAAGAACCACCCGCGTGGACTGATCATCCTGTTCTTCGCGGAGATGTGGGAGCGCTTCTCCTACTACGGGATGCGGGGCATCCTGATCTTCTTCCTGACGCAGCACTTCCTGTTCGACGACGCCATGGCGGGGTCGACCTACGGCTCCTACACCTCGCTGGTCTATCTGCTGCCGCTGCTGGGCGGGATCATGGCGGACCGTTTCATCGGCACGCGCAAGGCCGTGGCCTTCGGCGCCCTGCTGCTGGTCGCCGGTCACGCCATGATGGCCTTCGAGGGCCGGCCGGCCACCGAGACCCTGGCCTATGCCGGTCAGACCTATGAGATCGCGGCTGAAGGCCGCGGCGCCGCGCGCGAAGTCGGCATCGTCATCGACGGCCAGAAGTACGCCTTCGGTCCGGCCGAAGGCGGCGGTCTGGCGATTGAAAACCTGCCACAAGGCGCGGCCCTTCCGGCGACGCTCCCGGCGGGCGAGTACAAGATCGAGGCCACCCGCGACATGGCGGGCGTCAACGTCTTCTATCTGGCGGTTTCGCTGATCATCATGGGCGTGGGCTTCCTCAAGCCCAATATCTCGACCATCGTCGGTCAGCTCTATCCTCAGGGCGACCCGCGCCGCGACTCGGGCTTCACCCTCTACTACTACGGCATCAACCTCGGCGCCTTCTGGGCCGCCGTGCTGTGCGGCTATCTTGGCCAGACGGTCGGCTGGTGGGCGGGCTTCGGCCTGGCCGGCGTCGGCATGGCCTTGGGCTGGGTCGTTTTCGTCCTGGGCAAGCCGCTGCTGCAGGGCAAGGGCGAGCCGCCAAACCCACAGGCGCTCAAGGCGCCGATGCTGGGTCCGATCAACCGCGAGTGGGGCATCTATCTGCTCAGCATTCTCGGCGTCGGCGTCGTCTGGTTCATGGTCCAGCGCAACGCCCTGGTCGGCACGGTCCTGACTGCGGCGACCCTCGCCTCTCTGGCCTTCATCCTCTACGTCATCATCAAGGTCTGCCAGACCCGCGCCCAGCGCGAACGCATGATGCTGGCCGTCGTTCTGATCTTCGGCTCGGTGGTCTTCTTCACCCTGTTCGAACAGGCCGGCACCTCGCTGAACCTGTTCGCCGACCGTAACGTGGACCTCAGCCTGACGCCGACGGCGGTGCAGTTCCTGGGCGTCACCATTGGCACCCCGGCGCAACTGGCGGCGGCGGGCATTGCGCCCTCGGGCTTCTGGATCGACGCTACGGTGACCGCAGCCCAGACCCAGTCGTTCAACGCCGGCTTCATCCTGATCTTCGCGCCGATCTTCGCGGCCCTGTGGGCCTTCCTCGGCAAGCGCGGCCTGGACCCGAACCCGACGCTGAAGTTCGGCCTGGGCCTGATCCAGGTCGGCCTCGGCTTCATGGTCGTGGTCTGGGGCGCCGGCATGGCCAACTCGGCCTTCCAGATGCCGATCGTGCTGCTGGGTCTGCTCTACATGCTGCATACGACGGGCGAGCTGTTCCTGTCGCCGGTCGGCCTGTCGGAGATCACCAAGCTGTCCATGCCTTCGGTCGTCAGCTTCATGATGGCTGTCTGGTTCCTGGCCTCGTCCATCGCCCAGTTCGTGGGCGGCTGGATCGCCGGTCTGGCCGGCACCGAGACCGTCGGCGGCCAGGTGCTGGACCCGGGCCTGGCCCTGCGCACCTCGCTGGACATCTTCGAGAAGCTGGGCTGGGGCGGCATGATCATCGGAGCGGCCTTCATCCTGGTCAGCTTCTTCATCAAGGGCTGGTCCAACGGCGCCAACAGCGCCGGCGGTCATCCCGGTCCGGACCTGACCGACCGCGGTCAGGAAGACCAGAACATCGCCCGACCGCTGAACCCCTAGGGGCGGCGCTCGAGACAGGAAGAAGGGCGGCGTCTCGCAGGAGGCGCCGCCCTTTTCAGTTGGTCCGGGGGAAGCCCGCGCTGTCCTCTCCGGGGTTGGGGCGACCGGAGAGGCGCGGGTTCTTGCTCTTGATCCTCAGAAGGTCTTGCGCAGGCGGATCTGCCAGAAGGTGCGTGGATCAATGAAGCGGGTTTCGACATATTGGACGGGGCGGGCATCGCGGTCGGCGAAGACGGTGCGGGTGACGTCGAAGTCGTTCCAGATATTGACCTGACCGCGGATCGACAGGGTCGGCGTCGGCTTGTACTCGGCCCACAGCTCATAATAGTCGGTGCCGCGCCAGCCCGAGATCTGGTCCGGCTGATAGCCCTTCTGTCCCAGCAGGGGGATCCAGGCGCCGCCCCATTGCAGCTTCCACGACGTGATGTCCTGCTGGAAGGTGATGGTCGCCTGGCTGGCGCGCACGTCCGAGATGGGGCGCTTCTCGCCGGTGGTGGGGTCGGTGACCTCGGTCTTGTTCCAGGTGTTGCGGAAGCCGAACTTGCCGCCCGAGACCCCCAGCTTGTCGGTGGGGACGGTCACGTTCAGGACCAGTTGATCCAGCGTGCCGTCGCCGATGTTGCCGACCGCCGCCAAGCCGCCGTCCAGAGGGATCAGGTCAATGGCGTTGCTGATCTCGTCGTGGCGCAAGCCGATGCTGACGATGCCCTCGCCCCAGAAGCGCTTCTCATAGGTGGCCTCGGCGACCCAGCGCGATTCCGGCTCCAGGTTCACATTGCCGCCAAAGACGTTCTCGTCGGCGAACTCGGCCGAGGCGGCGAAGTCGCCGAAGTCCAACTGGCCGACGGTGCGCTCCAGCCGCAGGCGCAACTGGTTGTTGGGCATGGGCGTCCAGGTGGCCAGGATGCGCGGCTTGGCGAAGAAGAAGCTCTTTTCCTGAGAGGCGTCGCCGGATTGGCTGATGGTTGAGGACTCCAGCCGCAGGCCGCTTTCCAGCGTCCACTTGGGATTGATCCGCCAGGTGGCCTTGCCGAACAGCTCGCCGCGCGTCTCCTCGACCTTGACCGAGGCCGAGGGCAGGGGCACCGCGACGCCGCCGACCGTGTAGGCCTGATCGACCTCAAGCATGTTGTAAGCGATCTCGCCGCCGCCTTCGAAATCCATGGCCGGCGAGCGTTCGTAGCGCACCAGTCCGCGCAGGATGGTCTCGGACGAGTTTCCATCGGCGTTGAACAGTTGCTCGGGCTCGTCCGTCGTTCCCAGTCGGGTGCGAGAGGTGGAGACAGAGTCGAAATCGCCGAACTCGTGGATGAAGCGGGTCTCGAGCTTCAGTTTCTCGGACAGGGGGCGAGTGTAGACGACGCCGAACTCGCCGCTGTGGCCATCCTCGTCATAGAGGCTCTCGCGCAGGATATCGGGCGCGGTCTGGCGGTTGATGTTGTGCCAGTCGTTGATGCCGTAGCGCGCCGTCAGATCGACCTTGCCGGCCATGAAGGGGGTGGAGAAGTTGCCGCGGATCGAGTTTCCGCCGCCGTAGCCGTCGTTGTAATATTGCTCGTTGCGCAGAATGTTGCCGTTAGCGTCGACGCGCACGACCGGCCCGGCCCCATTGGAATCGCTGGAGGAGATGCCGTCGCTCAGGGTCACGCCCCAGGTGCGGTCGCCGTCGCGGGCCGTGAACTGATAGGAGCCGCCGAACAGATCCTGACCGCCTTCGAACAGGCTGGCGTTGGCGGTCAACACGTGTTCGCGGCTCGAGGTGGTCTTCAGGATGACGTTGGCGACGACCGAATAGCCCTGCATGTCGATGCCGGGCGCGCCGCCGCGCACCAGCTCGATACGCTCGACCTGGGCGGCGACCGTGCGGCCCAGGACGTTGGAGCCGGTGTCGTTCTTCGACGCGGGGCGCGAACCGTTGATCAGGATATTGCCGACCGCGCCTTCAAAGCCGCGGGCGCCGTCGCCGTCGTTGACCGAGAAGCCGGGCACGCGGTTGACCATGTCCAGCGCCGTATTGGGGCGGGCGTCGGCGAAGAAGTCGGGGGTGAAGACCAGGACGCCCGTGTCGCCGGCCTGAGCCGTCTGGCGCGGGGCCGTCGGCGCGGTCTCGGCGGCCAGGGCCGGAGCGGCGGCGGCGATCGTCAGTGCGGCGGTGGTGGCCAGCAGAATGGTCTTGGTCATGGGTCGTCCTCTCCCTCGGTCGTGGGGAGAGGTTTGGCGGGGGGGCGCTCAAGTCTCCAGTTACAAGCCGGACAGGTGGATTAAATCGCGGACAGCATTACCGATTAGTCAGATTACAGCCCGGTTAGATACTGTTACGCCAGACGGCATGATACTCCGTATCCTTGTTCTTTCGTCGCTTGTTCTTGGCCTGTCGCTGGGCGCGCCCGCGCGGGCCCAGGACGCGTCGTCAGAGCCCGTGACCACGGTGGACGAGATCATCGTCAGCGCCCGACGCACCGAGGCGCCGATCTGGCAGGTGACGCGCGGCGACAGCACCCTGATCCTGGTCGGCGCCGTCAGCGGCGTGCCGCGCGACGTGGAATGGCGGCCCGAGGCCCTGGAGGCGGCGACGCGGCGCTCGCAACGCATCCTGTTTCCGCAGGAGGGTCGGGCCTCGGTCGCCGACGTCTTCCGCCTGATCTGGCGCATTCGCACCGTGGCGAGCCTGCCCCGAGGCACGACGACCGCCGACTATCTGCCGCCGGAGGTTCAGGCGCGGCTGGACGCGGTGATGGCGGATCAGAAGAACGACAGCTGGCGCACCAACAGCCTGATGACCCTCAGCATGGACCTGATGAGCGACAAGGCCGGCTATGAACGCGGCCGCACCCGAAATGCGACTGACGTGATCAAGAAGGTCGCGCGTGACGCCCGCATTCCGGTGCGCCCGGTCGGGACTGTTCGGGGCGATGAGATCGTCGATAGCCTGATCACCGCTCCGCCGGCCACCTATGCGTCCTGCGTGGAGCGCGCCCTGGCGGCCGCCGAGGCCGGACCGGAGGGCGCCGCCGCCCGCATCGCGGACTGGCGCGCCCGCCGCGTGCCCGAGGTCATGGCCCAGCCGCTGGAGCAGGCCCTGGGCCTGTGCTGGCCCTGGGGCGATCCCGAGATCGCGCCCTTGCTTCGCCGCCAGTGGGCCGAGGCCGTGCAGACGGCCCTGGGCGAACCCGGCGTCACCATGGCCGTGGCCCAGCTGCGCGTCCTGGCCGAACCGGACGGCGTGCTCGATACCCTGCAGGCCCAGGGTTATGAGATCGAAGGCCCGGCGTGGAAGCGCGAGGCGGTTGAGGCCGCGGCCCCTTAAACCGCCGTGCCGCCGACCGTCAGGCCGCCGATCTTGAGGCTGGGCTGGCCGATGCCGACGGGGACGCCCTGCCCGGACTTGCCGCAGGTGCCGACGCCGGGGTCGAAGGCGAAGTCGTCGCCGATCATCTGGATATGGGTCAGGGCCGTGGCCCCGTCGCCGATCAGGGTGGCGCCGCGCACCGGGGCGGTGATCCTGCCGTCCTCGATCAGATAGGCCTCGGTGCACTGGAAGAC
>JALAGW010000221.1 GCA_022712235.1 Brevundimonas sp.
CAACCACCGGGTGAAGAACACCCTGGCCACCATCCAGTCTATCGCCGCCCTGACGGCGCGGCGTTCCGGCAGCGTCGAGGACTTCATGCGCCTGTTCGAGGCGCGGCTGATCGCCCTGTCCGACACCCACAACCTGCTGACCGCCAACGGCTGGGAAAAGGCGCGGCTGCGCGACCTCCTGATCCAGGAGTTCCGTCCCTATGCCGAGGACCGTCTGCGGATGACGGGCCCCGATGTCACCCTGGGCGCGGAACAGTCCCTGTCCATGGGCCTGATCCTGCATGAACTGGTCACCAACGCCGCCAAATACGGCCCGCTGAAATGCCCGAACGAGGCGGCGGGATGGGTGGATGTGCGATGGAGCGACGTCGATGCCGACGGCCGCATCACCCTGGACTGGATCGAGCACGGCGGTCCCATGGTCGAGCCGCCGACGCGATCCGGCTTCGGCTCGCGCCTGATCGAGACCAGCATCCGCACCACCCTGGCCGGATCGGCGGTCATGGACTACGCCGACGGCCGCCTGCATTGCCGCCTGATCTTCCGACCGGGCGGCGCGCCGAACGCCTAGGGCTCGCCCAGGCAGCGCAGGGCGACTTCCAGATTGCGCAGGCCGTCTTCGCCCGAGACCGCCGCCGTCTCGCCGGTGCGGATGGCGTGAACGAAGGCCTCGTGCTCCTTCTTGAGCGGCTCGGCGGGCCACGAGTTCAGCATCCGCGTCGAATAGGAGCCGTCCGGCTGCTGGCCGAAATACTCGGTCACCTGACGCGTGATCAGGTCGGCGACGATGAAGCGGTTCTTGGTGGCGACCTGCAGGGTGCGGGTCTTGTAGGGCGTGACCCAGTTGGTGGTGATGTGGGCGATCACGTCATTGGCCATGCGGAACTGCAGCAGGGCCGAGTCTTCGCGCGAGGCGTGGGTGTGGCCCAGCAGCGATTGGACCTCGACCACTTCCGAGCCCGTCAGGTGGCGGATGATGTCGATGTCGTGCACGGCCAGGTCGATGACCACCCCGACCTCGCCCATGCGCGGCGGGAAGGGGCCGACGCGGGTGATCTGGATCGAGATGATCTCGTCGCCGTCGATGGCGCGCTTGACCGTGTCCACCGCCGGGTTGAAGCGCTCGACATGGCCAACCATCAGGACGCGGTTATTGGCCTTGGCCGCATCGATCATGGCCTGGGCGTCGGCGGTCGTGGCCGCGATCGGCTTCTCGACCAGCACATGCACGCCCGCGTTCAGCAGGGCCACGCCCAGCTCGGCGTGGAAACGGTTCGGCGTGGCGATGACGGCGGCGTCGAGGCCGGCGGCGACAAAGGCCTGGGCCGTGGTCACGGCGTTCGCGCCGTAAGCTTCGGCTACGCCCTCGGCCGTCACGGCGTCGGGATCGAAGACCGTCGTCAGCTCGACGTCGCGCAGCTCGGACAGGACGCGGGCGTGGTTGCGGCCCATGACGCCGGCGCCGGCGACGCCGATCTTGAGGGGGGTCTGCTGGGTCATGCGGTCTCTTCTTTCTTCGTCATCCCGGCCGCAGCGTGGCGAAGAGCCGGGACCGCCGGAAAAGCCGGCGCTTGTTGCGGTCCCGGATAGCGGCTCGCGCCGCTTCCAGGATGACGGAAATGCTTAGGCCTTGAAGCTGGCGACGGCGGCGATGATGCAATCCTGCGTCGCCTCGTCCAGGTCCGAATGCATCGGCAGGCTGATGACCCGTTCCATCAGACGCTCGGTCGTCGGCAGGCCCTGCGGTCCGCGCGGATACATGTCGTAGGCCGGCTGCAGGTGCAGGGGGATCGGATAATAGACCGCCGTGGGGATGCCCTCGGCCTTGAGGTGCGCGGCCAGGCCGTCGCGGTCCTCGTGCTCGATCGTATATTGCGCCCAGTTCGAGACATTGCCCGCCGGCACGTCCGGCACGGCGGCGACGTGGGGGCGCAGGCCTTCGTTGTAGCGGGCGGCGATGCGGTTTCGCCACTCGATCTCCTGACCGAAGACCTTCAGCTTCTCGATCAGGACGGCGGCCTGGATGGTGTCCAGACGGCTGTTCAGGCCGATGCGCATGTTCAGGTATTTGGGGTCGTGATCGAAGGTCTTGTCCTTCAGGTCGACCGCCACCGCCTTGCCGTGGACGCGGATGGAATCGATCAGCTGAGCCAGCTCGTCGTCATTGGTCAGCACCGCCCCGCCGTCGCCGTAGCAGCCCAGCGGCTTGGCCGGGAAGAAGCTGGTGGTGGTGATGTCGGCCCACTTCAGCGGGTGTTCGCCGTTGATGGTGCAGCCGAACCCTTGCGCCGAGTCCGAGATCAGCTTCAGGCCGTATTTGTCGCAGACGGCCTTGATGGCCGGATAGTCAGCGGGCTGGCCGAACAGGTCGACGGCGATGACCACGCGCGGTTTCAGGCGCCCTTCCTTCAGCGTCGCCTCGACGGCGGCCTCCAGATGGGCGGGGCTCATGTTGTAGGTCTTCTCGTCCACGTCGATGAAGACCGGCTCGGCGTCGAACCACGGCACCACCTCGGCGGTGGCGGCGAAAGTGAAGCTGGGCACGAAGACCGCGTCGCCGCGACCGATGCCCCAGGCCATCAGCGGCAGGGCCAGGGCGTCGGTGCCGTTGGCGCAGCCCAGGGCGTGCTTGGCGGCGCCGAAGGCGGCCAGGTCGGCCTCGAACTGGCGCACCTGCGGGCCCATGACCCAGGCGCCGCCGACGACGGCGTCGGCGACGGCGGCCTCGATCTTGCCGCCGAGGCGAAGGCGCTGGGCCTGAAGGTCGATGAAGGGAATGGTCATGTGGGGTCGCTCTCTCGGTGGGGGCCGCGCAGGCGGAACTCGGTTCGGCGCGCGGGCGCGAAGGCGGATCAACGGTCTTGAGCGCCTCCTACCAAAGCCCGGGGCCTCTCGACAAACCCATGAGGGTCACTTCGCGTTGCCGGTTGCAACGAAAGCCCGGCTTGGCAAAGCCCGCAAGCCTGCCTAAGCCCAGGGGATCATGACGCTTTCGACGACGCAGAATCGGGTCCGCGACTGGCTGTTCGGCCAGGCCCTGCCCCTGTGGGCCGAGGCCGGAATCGACGCCGGGGGCCGCTTCTTCGAGAAGCTGGACTTCGACGGCCGCCCGATCATCGGCGCCCCACGCCGCACGCGGGTCCAGGCGCGTCAGATCTATGTCTTTTGCGAAGCCGCCGCCCTGGGCTGGCCAGAAAAGGAAAATGGCGGCGAGGCGGTCGCCCGGCGTGGACTGGACGCCCTGATCGCCGCCTGTCGCCGGGACGACGGCCTGTGGGTCCGCGCCCTCGACGACGCGGGCGCCGTCATCGACCCCACGCCCGATCTCTACGACCTGGCCTTCGTCCTGTTCGCCCTGGCCGCCGCCCATCGGGTCTTGAAGGACGAGCGCGCCCGACCGCTGGCGCTGGCAACCCTCGCCGCCATCGAGGCGCGGATGGCCGATCCGGCCCACGGCGGCTGGCAGGAGGCCCTGCCCCCGGTCCTGCCGCGCCGCCAGAACCCGCACATGCACATGCTGGAGGCCCTGCTGGCCTGGCAGACGATCGCCCCCGACCCGGCCTTCGAGGCGGCGGCGCGGAGCGTGCTCGACCTGTTCAACCGGCGCTTCTTCGACCGCGAACACCTGATGCTGGGCGAGTATTTCACCGCCGACTGGTCCATCGCGCCCGGCGGCGCGGGACAGGTCATCGAGCCCGGCCATCACATGGAGTGGATCTGGCTGCTGGATCAGGCCCGCCGTCTCGGCTTCGACGGCCACGAGCGACCGGCCCAGGCCCTCTTCGCCTCGGCCCTGACCAATGGCTTTAACCCCCAGGGACTGATGGTCCGCGAGATCGACCGCATCGGCGTGGTTCGCGACGGCGGCTGTCGCCTGTGGGGACAGACCGAGGCCATCCGCACCCTGCTGCTGCGCGGCCGCACCGACCAGGCCTTCACCCTGACCGAGACCCTGTTCGCCGCCCACCTGGCCGCCCCGACGCCCGGCCTGTGGATCGACAGCTACGACGCCGAAGGTCGTCCTCAGGACGCCTCGGTCCCGGCCTCGACCCTCTACCACCTGATGACCGCCTTCTCGGCCCTGCTGACGGAGTCCGCATGAGCCGCCCCATGAAGCGACCTGGCGCCTTTCTCGACCGCGACGGCGTCCTGATCGTCGATTGCGGCTATCCGCACCGCCCCGACCAACTGGTCCTGATTCCCGGCGCCGCCGCGGCGGTGAAGCGGCTGAACGACGCCGGCTATGTCGTCGTCATCGTCACCAACCAGTCGGGCGTGGCGCGCGGCCTGTTCAGCGAAGAGACCATGCACGGCTTCAACGCCCTGCTGATCGAACGTCTGGCCGAGGCCGGCGCCCGCATCGACGCCGTCTATGCCGCCCCCCACCACGCCGAGGCCGTGGACGAACGCTATCGCCATCCCGACCACCCCGACCGCAAGCCCAATCCGGGCATGCTGCTGCGCGCCATCGCCGAGCATGACCTGGACCCGGCCCGCTCCCTGATGATCGGCGACCAGGCCTCGGACATGGAGGCGGCGCGGCGCGCGGGGGTGACCGGCCATCGCTTCCCCGAAGGCGGCGACCTCGATCACTTTGTCGCGGGCGTGCTGATCGGCTGATCGCAATTCTTCATCCGGTGAATTAATCTCACGGCCAAGGTCGTAAGAAACCGCCGGAGAAGACAAGCATGCCCGCCCAGACCTCGCCCTATGCCGAACGCTACGTCGAGCGCCGCTGGACTTCGCCGGAGGGGCTCAGCCTCCATGCTCGCGACTACGCTCCCGCCGCCGGCCCGGCCCAGCTCCCGATCATCGCCATCCATGGCCTGACCCGCAACAGCGCCGACTTCGGCGTCATCGCCGGCCTGATGGCCCAGAGCGGCCGCCGCGTTTTGGCGGTCGACGTGCGCGGACGCGGCCTGTCCGATCGCGCGCGCGATCCCATGACCTATACGCCCGACGTCTATGCTCGCGACGTCATCGCCCTGATGGAGCACACCGGGATCGCCAGGGCCGTCTTCCTCGGCACCTCCATGGGCGGGCTGATCACCATGGCCCTGGCCGCGATCCAGCCCCAGGCCATCGCCGCCGCCGTCATCAACGACGTGGGACCGGAAGTGGCCCCCGAGGGTCTGGCCCGCATCGCCGCCTATACCGGTCGAAAGGTCGAAATCCGCAACTGGGCGGACGCCGCCGCCTACGCCCGCGACATCAACGCCGTCGCCTTCCCCCACTACGGCGACGCCGACTGGGAGGCCTTCGCCCGCCGCATCTTCCGTGAGGACACCGACGGCCGACCGGTGCTGGACTACGACCCCGACATCTCCGTCCCGATCAAGGCGGCGGGCGCCGCCGCCCTGGTCCCGGACCTGTGGCCGGCCTTCAAGACCCTGACCTCGGGACGCCGGACCCTGCTGGTGCGCGGTGGAACCTCGGACCTCCTCAGCGCCGGGATCGCCGAACGAATGCGCCAGGCGGCGCCGGACATGGCCTATGTCGAGGTTCCGGGGATCGGCCATGCCCCCATGCTGGACGAACCCGAAGCCCGCGCCGGCATCCTCACCTTCCTGGCGGGCGTCGGCTGACAAGCCGCGTCATCCCGGCCGAAGCGCGGCGCAGAGCCGAGACCACCGCACACGCCGCCGTTTGAATGTCGCGCCTGTCACGGTCCCGGATAGCGGCTCACGCCGCTTCCGGGATGACGGTCTGTGGGCAAGCGGGCCTCAAGTAGCACGAAGCGCGGTAGGCCCAGAGCTATGCCTTCTTGACGAACTCGGTCCGCAGGACGAGGCCGCGCACCTTCTCGACATTGGCCTCGATCTCGTCGGGGTCGCCGGTCAGGCGGATGTTCTTGACCAGAGTGCCGCGCTTCAGCGTCACACCGCCCGAGCCCTTGACCTTCAGGTCCTTGATCAGGGTCACGCTGTCGCCGTCAGCCAGGAGGTTGCCGTTGGAGTCCTTGGTCACGTCGTCGGTCATGATCGATCCTGCCGGAAATGAAGAAAGGGGGCCGCCGCATCCGCGACAGCCCCGCCTCCTCATGGCCTATTCGGCCAGACGCGCCTGGGCAAGGGCGATGCGCGCCTGAAGATGCGCATCCTGACCCGAGGCGGCGGAAATGGCGTTGAAACGCTCGATGTCGAGGCCTGACTTCTCGATGGCCGCGGCCATCTGGGCCTGCTGTTCGGCGCTCGGCTGGGCGCCGTTCAGGGCGCGAGCGAGGCCCGAGATCTCGCCCATGGCGGCGGCGAACTGGCCGGCTTCGGCGTCAGTGACGCTCGCCCCGACCGAACCGGGCGCGGACGGCGTCGTTCCCGCCACGGCGGCGCGGGCCTGCAGCACGGGATCGCCCGAGACAGCGGCCGAAATGGCGTTGAAGCGCTCGACGGCCAGGCCCGAGTTCTGCACGGCGGCGGCCATCTGGGCCTGCTGGTCTTCGGTCGGGGTTCCGTTCTGGACGGTCGCGGCCACGCTCTGGACCGTCTTCATGGCCGCGGCGAACTGGGCCAATTCAGCATCGGAGGGTTCACCCGCCGGCGCCGGTGCGACGGCGGGCGGTGAAGTCGCGGCGTCCTGCGCCAGAGCAGGCGCGGCGGTCAGGAACAGGGCGGCCAGAATGGCGGGCGGGGCGGCGGCCGGTGCAAAACGCATGGCTTATCCTTCTGCAGTCCCGAACGCTCAGCCCCAGGCTGACCCGGACAGGTCCGGGCTCTCCCGCACGACCGGGTTGTGTAAGGCTCACAGAGGGCGGGGAGGCCCGAACGCTAACCCGCGTCATGCGGGCGCGTAAACCCCGAGCCGTCAATCGGGCGTATGGGCGTCCAGTTCATCCAGCCACGCCCGCGCCGAGGAATCCGACGGCGCCCGCCAGTCGCCGCGCGGCGACAGGGAGCCGCCGGTCACCACCTTGGGCCCGTTCGGAACGGCCGAGCGCTTGAACTGGCTGGTCTGGAAGAAGCGGATCAGGAACTTCCTCAGCCACCCCTTGATGGTCGGCAGGTCATAGGCGACCCGCTCCGCCTCCGGCAGACCGACCGGCCAGCTTCCCGTCGCCGCATCGCCCCAGGCCTGATGCGCCAGATAGGCGACCTTGGACGGCTTCAGACCGAAACGGCTGATATAGAACAGGAAGAAATCGTTCAGCGCATAGGGGCCGACGATGCTCTGCGTCGACTGGATCGCCCCGTCGGCGCCCGCCGGCACCAGTTCGGGCGAAATCTCGGTGGCCAGGATGGCGTGAAGCGTAGGCGTCGCCGCCTCCCCCACCAGACCGCGCTCGGCCACCCAGCGGATCAGGTGCTGGATCAGGGTCTTCGCCACTCCGCCGTTGACGTTGTAGTGGCTCATGTGATCGCCGGCGCCATAGGTGCACCCGCCCAGCGACAGTTCAGACAGGTCG
>JALAGW010000222.1 GCA_022712235.1 Brevundimonas sp.
AGGTCGTCGTAGTCGTGGCTGGGGTAGTCGTGGTGGATTAGGTTGGCGAATTCCTCGCCATAGGAGGTCGAACCGCGCGGGTTGACCGACAGAACCGCATAGCCCGCCGCGGCGAACAACTGGTTGTCAGTGGCGAAGTGCGGGCCGTAGGCGGCGAAGGGGCCGCCGTGGATTTCCAGGATCAGCGGATACTTCTGCCCCTCGACATAGCCGGCAGGCAGGGTCAGCCAGGATTCGATCGTGCGCCCGTCGTGCGAGGAGGCGACCTCCAGCCTCTGGACCGCGCCCAGGGTCTTGCCGGCCAGGTAGTCGGCGTTCAGCCGGGTGAGCTGGGTCTGGCGGCCTTGACGCAGCACGTGGACGTCGGCGGGGCGAAGGGCGTCGCCGCGCGTGAAGGCCACGGAGCCGTCGTCAGCCACCGAGAAGTCGCCGCCGGAGTAGGGGCGGCCGATGTCGTCGCCGCTGAGGCCCTGAACCACGGTCGAAACGGCGCCGTCCAGCGACACGCGGGCGACTGTGGTCGAGCCGTGGTCGTCATAGGCGATCAGGATGGAGCGCCCGTCGTGGCTCCACACCGGGGACTGGACCGAGCGGTCCAGGTCGCCGGTCAGGACGCGGCGGTTCGCGCCGTCGCGGTCCGTCACATAGAGGCGGGCGTTGTGATAGCCCATTCGCTGCTCGTCATAGCCGACATAGGCGATGCGGCGGCCGTCAGGCGAGGCGACAGGCGACTGGTCCGGGCCGCGACGGTCCGTCAGGGCGGTCAGGACGCCGGAGCGGACGTCCAGGGCGTAGACTTCGCTGTCGGCGGCCTCGCGCTGCCAGTCGGGGCCGCGGTTGGCGCTGAGATAGAGGGTGGCGGAATCGGGCGACCAGCTCAGGTCGCCGCCGTGATTGAAGTCGCCCTGGGTCAACTGGCGCGCGCCGCCGCCATCGGCAGGGGCGATGAAGACCTGACGATAGCCGGGCTTCAGATAGCCCTGACCGTCGGCGCGATAGGTGACGGTGTCGATGACCTCGATCGGCGGCGCCCATTGCGCGCCTTCGGGCTTGACGAGCGGCGCGCCCAGCTTCGGCGCCTGTCCGGCGACCAGGACGGAATAGGCGATCTTCGTCCCGTCCGGGGACCAGCTGATTCCCGTTGGCGTATTGGGCAGGCTGGTGACGCGCACGGACTGGCCCGAGGCGATCCAGCGCACGAACAACTGGGCGCCGCCGCCCTCGGCCGTCGATATGTAGGCGACGCGCGTGCCGTCCGGAGACCAGCGCGGCTGGCTGTGGGACCCGGCCGTGGCGACCAGAGGCGTCTGCTGGCCCGTGCGCGCGTCGATCAGCCAGATTGTCGGCCGCATCCGGTCCGTCATGATGTCTGCGGTCTGGCGCACATAGGCGATGCGCGATCCGTCCGGACTGATCTGCGGGTCCGAAGCGACTTCGAGGCCGAACAGGTCCTGGGCCTGGAAGCGCGCGGATTCGGACGGAAGCGGCGCGGGCTGCGCCGCGACGGGCGCGGCCAGCAAGGCCAGGGCGCAGCAGGCCCAGATCGCTTTAGACATTCGGCGTTTCCCCCTCTGGAACGCCGTGATCATAGATGCGGCGAGGGGGGCGGCAAGCGGCGGAACGCGACGCGGCCGGAAGTCTTGCTTCAGTGCTGTATTTTAAAGAAGGAGATGCGGTGTGCGCCATTCCCTTCGCTGAAAGGAATGGCGCGAGTGACGGGGCTCGAACCCGCGACCTCCGGCGTGACAGGCCGGCACTCTAACCAACTGAGCTACACCCGCGTTTCCCGAACCGAAGCGCTGTGCGCCGCGGCGAGGGGCGTCGTTTAGGCGGGGCCGCCGCGCCCGTCAAGCGGCCTCGCTGTGGATAAGTGAAAATATCGCGAGACCTCCGTTACTTGGCGGCTGCGGCGGCCTGAGGCGGGGCGACAGGGCCGGCGATTCCGCCGTCCGTCGGCAGGTGCGAGGCGACGGCGGGCGGCGGCGGTTCGTAGTGGACGCCTACGCCCGGTCCCAGCGGCAGGTCCAGCGCCACCCAGGTCGCCACCATGATCAGGCCCGCGATCAGGAAGGCCCCCGCGTAGGGCAGCATGGTGGCCATCAGCGAGCCCAGGCCGAACTTCGGATCCCAACGCTGGGCGAAGGTCAGGATCAGCGGGAAGTAGCTCATCAAGGGGGTGGCGATGTTGGTGACGCTGTCGCCCATGCGATAGGCGGCGGTCGTCATCTCGGGGCTGATGCCCAGCAGCATGAACATGGGCACGACGATGGGGGCCAGCGCCGACCACTTGGCCGAGGCCGAGCCGATGAACAGGTCGAAGACGCAGGACACCAGCACCACCACGATCAGCAGAAGGGGCGTGGGCAGGGCCAGTTCGCGCAGGGAGGCGGCGGCGTTGACCGCCAGAATGGGGCCGAGGCCCGACCAGTTGAACATGGCCACGAAGTGGGCGGCGAAGAAGGCCAGGACGATATAGGGGGCCAGTTGGCTGATCCCCTCGCGCATCATGCGCACCAGGTCATGGTGGCTCTTGATCGAGCCTGAGCCGACGCCGAAGGCCGCGCCCGCGCCGAAGAAGGTCAGGGCGAAGAAGGCGACCAGCGAACGATACAACGGGTTGAAACGCTGCTCGGGCTCGGCGTCGGCGTCGATGAAGGGTGAGCCGGGCAGGAGGGTGATCAGGGTCCAGATGGCGATCATCGTCAGGATGGTCAGGCCGGCGAACATCAGGCCGCGCTTTTCGGCGCTGGACAGGGGCTGCTTTTCCTCAGCCGTCGCGGGGGCGGCGGAGGTGGGAACCCACGGCCCGAGGCGCGGCTCGATCACCCGGTCGGGCAGGAACCAGACGATGGGGGTGAAGACGAAGACTACGCCGACGATGAAGAACCAGTTGCCGGCGATGCTGACGGCGTAGGACGGGTCGATCAGGTGGGCGGCCGGCTCGGTGATGCCCAGGATCAGGGCGTCGCTGGCGCCGGGGAAGAGGTTGCCCGCGTATCCGCCCGAAACGGCGGCGAACCCGGCGGCAAGACCCGCAAGGGGGTGACGGCCTGCAGCGGCGAAGATGACGGCGGCCAGGGAATCACCACGACGTAGGAGGCGTCGGAGGCGTGGTGCGACACCATGCCGGTCACCACCACGATCGGCGTCAGGATGAATCGCGGCGCGTTCAGCAAGGCGCCGCGAATGGCGGTCGAGAACATGCCCGTCCGCTCGGCGACCGAGGCCCCGTAAATAATTGTGATCACGATCCCCAGGGGCGGGAAATCGGCCAGGGTGCGCGGCATGCCGATGAAGAGCCGCTCCAGATTGGCAGGCGACAACAGACTCTCGGCCTGGAGGACGTCGCCCGTCACCGGATTGACCGCCGACCAACCCAGACCGGCGCCGATCAGGCTGAGGACGATCAGGCCCAGGATCAGCCAGAGAAAGAGAAAAACGGGATCGGGCAGGCGATTGCCGACGCGCTCGATGGTGTTCAGCAAGCGGGCTGCCAGGCTCATGCTGCGACCTTGATTACAGAGGTATGGGAAAGTCGCCATTTACGCGTATCGGCCGTGCAGCTGGCAACGGCGCAGGCTGCGGCAAAACGCGCACGGGCTTGCGAACCATTCTCAACAAAAAACCTTTGCCGACATGGGTTTGAACCTGCGGAAGGTTGGGTCTAAGAAGCCCCGAATCCGCCCCCTCCCTCGGCGGGCGAGGCAGCTCGAATGAACGCATTTCTTCTGGAATACCTTCCGATCGTCGTTTTCCTGGCGATCGCCGTCGTCCTAGGCCTCGGCTTCATGCTGGCCGCCTGGGCTCTGGCGCCGAAAAACCCCGACACCGAAAAGCTGTCGGCCTATGAGTGCGGCTTCAACGCCTTTGACGACGCACGCATGAAGTTCGACGTCCGGTTCTATCTGGTGTCGATCCTCTTCATCATTTTCGACCTGGAAGTGGCCTTCCTCTTCCCCTGGGCGGTGTCGATGTTCGACCTGTCGACGGGCGGCATGGTCTTCGCCTTCTGGTCGATGATGATCTTCCTCGGCGTCCTGACCGTCGGCTTTATCTACGAATGGAAGAAGGGAGCGCTGGAATGGCAATAATCGCGCCTTCGTCGCCCCTGGTCCCCGCGAACTCCGCGGCGCGCTCGACCGTGGAAGGCTACGACCCCAAGATTCACGACAAGTTCTTCGAGGCGGTGAACACCGAGCTCGGCGAGCAGGGCTTCCTGACGACCTCGCTGGACGACGTCATCAACTGGGCCCGCACGGGTTCGCTGATGTGGATGTCCTTCGGTCTGGCCTGCTGCGCCGTCGAGATGATCCACCTGTCGATGCCGCGCTTCGACCTGGAACGCTTCGGCACCGCGCCGCGCGGGTCGCCGCGCCAGTCGGACCTGATGATCGTCGCCGGCACCCTGACTAACAAGATGGCTCCGGCCCTGCGCAAGGTCTATGACCAGATGCCGGACCCGCGCTACGTCATCTCGATGGGCAGCTGCGCCAACGGCGGCGGCTATTATCACTACAGCTACAGCGTCGTGCGCGGCTGCGACCGCGTGGTGCCGGTGGACGTCTACGTCCCGGGCTGCCCGCCGACGGCCGAGGCCCTGCTCTACGGCATCCTGCAGCTGCAGAAGAAGATCCGCCGCACGGGGACGATCGAGCGATGAGCGAACTGGTGCGCGTCGCGGAGCGCGAATCCGCCCTGACCCCGTTGGGGACCGAAATGGTGGCGGCTCTCGGTGTCGAGGCCGTCGTCGCCTTTGGCGAGCTGACCCTGATCGCTCCGCGCGAGAACATCGTCGCCGTGATGACGGCCCTGCGCGATCAATTCGGCTTCCAGCTTCTGATGGACGCCTGCGGCGCCGACTATCCTGACCGGGCCGAGCGCTTCGAGGTGGTCTATCACCTGCTGTCGCTGACGCGCGCCGCGCGTATTCGCGTCAAGGTCTCGACCGACGAGGTGAAGCCTGTTCCCAGCGTGGTGTCGGTCTATCCGTCGGCCGGCTGGTTCGAGCGTGAAGCCTTCGACATGTATGGCATGATCTTCTCGGATCACCCCGACATGCGCCGCATCCTGACCGACTACGGTTTCCAGGGGCACCCGCTCCGCAAGGACTTCCCGATGACGGGCTATGTCGAGGTCCGCTACGACGAAGAGCAGAAGCGCGTGGTCTATGAGCCGGTGAAGCTGGCCCAGGAATATCGCAACTTCGACTTCCTCTCTCCGTGGGAAGGCGCTGAATATCCGACCGTCCTGCCGGGCGACGAGAAGGCGGGAGCCAAGTAATGGCTGACGGAAACAACACCCCCGCGACGGCCGCGCCCAAGGCGATCGACCCGTTCGAGGACTATGAAGACGGCCTGACCCCGCACGCGCGGGCGATGGACGACCGCAAGTTCACCATCAACTTCGGCCCGCAACACCCGGCCGCGCACGGCGTGCTGCGTCTGGTGCTGGAGCTGGACGGCGAGCTGGTGACCCGCGTCGATCCGCACATCGGCCTGCTGCACCGCGGCACCGAGAAGCTGATGGAGTCGCGCACCTATCTGCAGAACATCCCCTACCTGGACCGGCTGGACTACGTCTCACCGATGAACCAGGAACACGCCTTCTGCCTGGCCATCGAGCGCCTGCTGGAAGTCGACGTGCCGTATCGCGGCCAGCTGATCCGGGTCCTCTACTCGGAAATGGGCCGCATCCTGAACCACCTGCTGAACACGACCATGCAAGCCATGGACGTGGGCGCCCTGACCCCGCCGCTGTGGGGCCACGAAGAGCGCGAGAAGCTGATGGTCTTCTACGAACGCGCCTGCGGCGCCCGTCTGCACGCCAACTACTTCCGTCCCGGCGGCGTCCATCAGGACCTGACGCCTGAGCTGATCGACGACATCGGTCGCTGGTGCGCCGAGTTCCCGGCCAAGCTGGCGGACATCGAGAGCCTGGTCACCGAGAACCGCATCTTCAAGCAGCGCAACGTCGACATCGGCGTGGTGTCCAAGGAAGAGGCCCTGGCCTGGGGCTTCTCGGGCGTCATGCTGCGCGGCTCGGACATCGCCTGGGACCTGCGCAAGGCGACGCCCTACGACTGCTACGCCGACCTCGAGTTCGACATCGCCGTCGGCAAGAACGGCGACTGCTGGGACCGCTACCTCTGCCGCGTCGAAGAGATGAAGCAGTCGGTGCGCATCATGGAGCAGTGCATCCACAAGCTGCGCAACTGTCCCGGCGAGCCGGTTCTGGCTGAAGACCACAAGATCACCCCGCCGCGCCGCGGTGAGATGAAGCGTTCGATGGAAGCGCTGATCCACCACTTCAAGCTCTACACCGAGGGCTTCAAGACGCCGGAAGGCGAGGTCTATGCGGCCGTCGAGGCGCCCAAGGGCGAGTTCGGCGTCTATCTGGTGTCGGACGGCACCAACAAACCCTACCGCGTCAAGCTGTCGGCCCCCGGCTTCCGTCACCTGCAGGCGATGGACTGGATGAACACGGGCCACATGCTGGCGGACGTGTCGGCCATCCTCGGTTCGCTCGACATGGTGTTCGGAGAAGTGGACCGATGAGCGTTCGTCGCCTCGCCAAGGAACAGCCTGAATCCTTCGCCTTTTCAAAGGATACGAAGGTCAAGGCTGAGTGGTGGATCAAGAAGTATCCTGAAAGCCGCCGCCAGTCGGCGGTCATCCCGGTCCTGTGGCTGGTCCAGAAGCAGGAAGGCTGGGTCTCGGAACCCTCCATCCGCGCCGTGGCCGACCTGCTGGGCATGGCCTATATCCGGGTGCTGGAGGTGGCGACCTTCTACACTCAGTTCCAGCTGGAACCGGTCGGTAAGGCCGCGCTGATCCAGGTCTGCGGCACCACCCCCTGCATGCTGCGCGGCGCCAATGAGCTGATGCGCGTCTGCAAGGAGAAGATCGGGCCCAAGGACGAGCTGTCCACCGATGGTCGCTTCACCTGGCAGGAAGTCGAGTGCCTGGGCGCCTGCTCCAATGCGCCGATGGCCCAGATCAACGACTACTACTACGAAGACCTGACGCCCGAGACGATGGCCCAGATCATCGACGACTTCGCCGCCGGCAAGTCGCCGAAGCCGGGTTCGCGCGTCGGTCGTCACACGTCCGAGCCCGAGGGCGGCGCCAAGGTCCTGACGGACCCGACGCTGTATGACGGCTCGCGCGCCAAGAAGATCAAGTCGCTGCCGAACTCCAAGCCGGCGGCCGAGAAGGCTCCGGCCTGATGACGCGACCGAACCTGGACACGGATGAGGGCAGGGCGGCTTACCGGGCCGAGCTGCGCCGCGTCGGCTGGCCTTTCCGCTGGGGCGGGATGGCGCTGATCGTGGTGGCGGCGGGACTGGTGCTGTTCGCTCGCGAAGGTCGGTTCGGACTTACGGAAGACGCGGTGACGGTCGCCTATGGCGTCCTGGCCGTGGGTTGGGCGCTGGTGATCGGTTCGATTTTCATGCGCACCCGCCACCATAAACGCCGCATGGCGGAAGGACTTTAAGGGCTCATGGTCGGAATCCTCGAAGACAAGGACCGCATCTTCACCAACCTCTACGGTTTCCATGACTGGGGCCTGGAGGGGGCGAAGCAGCGCGGCGCGTGGAACGCCACCAAGGACATGCTGGACCTTGGCCGCGACTGGATCATCAACAACGTCAAGAACTCGGGCCTGCGCGGACGCGGCGGCGCCGGTTTCTCGACCGGCCTGAAGTGGTCCTTCATGCCGAAGGAAGTGAAGGATCGTCCTCACTACCTCGTCATCAACGCCGACGAGTCCGAGCCCGCGACCTGCAAGGACCGCGAGATCATGCGTCATGATCCGCAACTGCTGATCGAGGGCGCGCTGATCGCCTCCTTCGCGATGCAGGCCCACGCCTGCTACATCTACCTGCGCGGCGAGTACGTGCTTGAGCGCGAGCGCATGGAGGCCGCCGTCAAGCAGGCCTATGAGGCCAGGCTGATCGGCGACAACAACGTCCACGGCTGGGACTTCCACGTCTATATCCACCACGGCGCCGGCGCATACATCTGCGGCGAAGAGACCGCTCTGCTGGAATCCCTGGAAGGCAAGAAGGGCCAGCCGCGCCTGAAGCCGCCGTTCCCGGCCGGCGCCGGCCTCTATGGCTGCCCGACGACCGTGAACAACGTGGAATCGATCGCCGTGGTCGGCACCATCCTGCGTCGCGGCGCGGACTGGTTCGCCAGCTTCGGTCGTCCGAACAACACCGGCACCAAGCTGATGTCCCTGTCGGGCCATGTGAACACGCCTTGCGTGATCGAAGAAGCCATGTCGATCCCGCTGCGCCAGCTGATCGAGGATCACGGTGGCGGCGTGAGCGGCGGCTGGGGTAACCTGAAGGCCATCATTCCGGGCGGCGCGTCCTGCCCGGTCATCACGCGTGAGCAGGCCGAAACCGTCCTTATGGACTTTGACTCCATGCGCGAAATGCGTTCGTCGCTGGGCACGGCCGGCGTGACCGTCATGGACGAGTCCACCGACATCGTGAAGGCGATCGCCCGTATCAGCTACTTCTTCAAGCATGAGAGCTGCGGCCAGTGCACGCCGTGCCGCGAAGGCACCGGCTGGATGTGGCGCGTGCTGGAACGCATGGCCGTCGGCGACGCCGATCCGTCGGAAATCGACCTGCTGCTCGACGTGGCCGGTCAGGTCGAAGGCCACACCATCTGCGCCCTCGGCGACGCCGCGGCCTGGCCCGTTCAGGGCCTGATCCGCCACTTCCGTCACGAGATCGAAGACCGAATCCACACCTACCGCAGCCGCCGCGCGAACTTCGCCGGCCACGCGATCGCGGCGGAGTAATCGTAATGCCTATCGCCAAGGTCAACGGCGTCGAAACCGAGTTCGAACCCGGCATGACGGTTCTGCAGGTCGCAGAGCGCGCCGGTCAGGAGATCCCGCGTTTCTGCTACCACGAGCGTCTGTCCATCGCCGGCAACTGCCGGATGTGCCTGGTTGAAGTGAAACCCGGACCGCCGAAGCCGCAGGCTTCGTGCGCCCTTCCGGCCATGGATGGTCAGGAAATCTTCACCGACACGCCGATGGTCAAGAAGGCCCGCGAAGGGGTGATGGAGTTCCTGCTCATCAACCACCCGCTGGATTGCCCGATCTGCGACCAGGGCGGCGAGTGCGACCTGCAGGACCAGGCCGTGGGCTACGGCCGTGACGGTTCGCGCTACGGCGAGAACAAGCGCGCGGTCGAAGAAAAGAACATGGGGCCGACGGTCAAGACGTTCATGACGCGCTGCATCCAGTGCACGCGTTGCGTTCGCTTCATCACCGAAGTGGCCGGGGTGCCGGACATCGGCATGATCTCGCGCGGCGAAAGCGCCGAGATCACGACCTATCTGGAAAAGAACATCGACAGCGAGCTGTCGGGCAACGTCAACGACCTGTGCCCGGTGGGCGCCCTGACGCACCGTCCCTGGCAGTACCACTATCGTCCGTGGGAGCTGAAGAAGACCGAGACCATCGACGTCATGGACGCCCTGGGCTCGAACATCCGCGCCGACGCACGCGGCGCCGAGGTCATGCGCGTGCTGCCGCGCCTGAACGAAGGCGTCAACGAAGAGTGGCTGTCGGACAAGAGCCGCTACGCCGTCGACGGCCTGCAGGCGCGTCGTCTGGACCGCCCCTGGGTGCGTGAGAACGGCAAGCTGCGCGTCGCCTCGTGGGACGAGGCGCTGAACGCCGTCGCATCGAAGATCAAGGCGGCCTCGGCTGACCGCATCGGCGTCATCGCCGGCGACCTCCAGGACGCCGAGTCGATGAAAGCCGCGCTGGACCTGTTCCGCGCCCTGGGCTCGGCCAACACCGACTGCCGTCAGGACGGCGCCGCGATCGGGCAGGGGGCTCGCGAGGGCTGGCTGTTCAACTCCGGCCTGCAAGGCATTGAAAACGCTGACGCCATCCTGATCGTCGGGGCCAACCCGCGTACGGAAGCGCCGCTGCTGAACACGCGTCTGCGCAAGATCTGGCTGAAGGGCGCCGCCGAGATCGGCGTCATCGGCCAACAGGTCGACCTGACCTATGACTACAACTACCTCGGCGCCGGTTCGAAGACCCTGGGCAAGCTGCCCAAGGCGGCTGTTGACTTCCTGACCAAGGCTGAACGCCCGGCGATCATCGTCGGCGCGGGCGCCCTGATCGGCGACACCGGCGCGGCTGTGCTGAACGCCCTGGGCGCGCTGGCGAAGAAGGTCGGCGTGGTCAAGGACGGCTGGAACGGCTTCAACGTCCTGCACACCGCAGCCAGCCGCGTCGGCGGTCTGGACATGGGCTTCGTCCCCGCCGAGGGCGGTCTGGACGTGGCCGGCATGCTGAAGCCGGGCGCTCTGTACGTGCTGTTCCTGCTGGGCGCCGACGAAGTGAACGCCTCGGGCTCGGACGCCTTCCGCGTCTATCTGGGCTCGCACGGCGACCGCGGCGCGCACGGCGCCGACGTCATCCTGCCGGGCGCCGCCTATACCGAGAAGTCGGGCCTCTACGTGAACACCGAGGGCCGGGTGCAGATGGCCGAACGTGTCGTCTTCCCGAAGGGCGAGGCCAAGGAAGACTGGGCTGTCATCCGCGCCCTGTCGGAACGCGTCGGCTGCAAGCTGCCTTTCGACACCCTGGAGCAGCTGCGCACGAAGCTGATGGGCGACCATCCGACCTTCGGCCGCATCGACTATCTGGCTCCGGCGGCTTCGTTCGACGTGGCGACCCTGGGCGCCAAGGGCGACCTGGGCGATGTCGCCTTCGTCTCGACCATCGTCGATCCCTACCTGACCAACCCGATCGCGCGCGCCAGCGAAACCATGGCCGAGCTGTCCGCCGAGCGGACTGCCCCGGTCGTTCTGGCGGCGGAGTAAATCATGGACGCTGCGACCTCCTTCTGGGCCACCCCCATCGGCTGGACCCTCGCCACCATCGGCGGCATCCTGATCGTCACGGTCGGGATCCTGATTTCGCTGGCCTTCCTGCTGCTGGCGGACCGCAAGATCTGGGCCGGCGTGCAGCTGCGCAAGGGCCCCAACGTGGTCGGCCCCTTCGGCCTGCTGCAGTCCTTCGCCGACTTCTTCAAGTTCGTGCTCAAGGAAATCGTCATCCCGTCGGGTTCCGACAAGGTCGTCTTCCTGGCCGCGCCGCTGATCACCTTCATCCTGGCCTTTATCGCCTGGGCGGTGATCCCGTTCGCGCCGGGCTGGGTGATCTCGGACCTGAACGTCGGCATTCTCTACATCCTCGCGATCAGCTCGCTGGGCGTTTACGGCATCATCATGGGCGGCTGGGCTTCGAACTCGAAGTATCCCTTCCTGGGGTCGCTGCGTGCGGCGGCGCAGTTGGTGGCCTATGAGGTCTCGATGGGCCTGGTCATCATCAACGTCATCCTGCTGGCCGGGACGATGAACCTGACTCAGATCGTGACCGCGCAGACCGGCTG
>JALAGW010000223.1 GCA_022712235.1 Brevundimonas sp.
CCACCCCCCTGCCCGCGCCCCCGGCCCCGCCGCCCCCCCCGCCCGCCCTCCCCGGCTGCCCGCCCGGCGCCCCCCCCCCCCCGGCCGGAAGACCCGCGGCAACTCCAGCCCCTTGGCCCCGTGCAGGGTCATGATCTGAACCGAGCCCGTCTCGGAATCCTGACCGGCGTTGCGTTCAAGGTCCATGACCAGGGAGACGTGCTCCAGATAGGCTTGCAGGGTGTCGAAGGCCTGCATGGCCTGGGTCAGTTCCTTGAGGTTGTCCAGGCGGGTCTGGCCACTGGTGCGGTCGGCCTTCTGCATGGCGGTGTAGCCGCTCTCGTCCAGCAGGGTCTCGGTCACTTCCCAGTGCGGCATGTCGGCGGCCATCTGGCGCCAGCGGTCGAGGTCGCGCACAAAGTTGGCCAGGGGCGTGCGGGTGCGGGCCTGAAGCTCGTCCGTGGTGATCAGGTGACGCACCGCCTGCATGGCCGAGACGCCGTTCTCGCGCGCGATGTGCAGGATCTTCTGGACCGAGGTGTCGCCGATGCCGCGCTTGGGGACGTTGACGATGCGCTCGAAGGCCAGGTCGTCGTCCTCGGACTGGATCAGGCGCAGATAGGCGTGGGCGTCGCGGATTTCCGCCCGCTCAAAGAAGCGGGGGCCGCCGATGACCTGATAGGGGACGGCCAGCATCAGGAAGCGCTCTTCGAACGCTCGCATCTGGAAGGAAGCGCGAACAAGGACGGCCATGTCCTTGTACTTCATGCCCTGCTTGCGGGCGGTCTCGATCTCGTCGGCGATCAGGCGGGCCTCGGCCTCGCCGTCCCAGACGCCGCGCACGCGCACCTTGTCGCCGCTGTCGTCCTCGGTCCACAGGGTCTTGCCCAGACGGTCCTGATTGGCCGCGATCAGGGCCGAGGCGGCGCCGAGAATATGCTTGGTCGAGCGGTAGTTGCGCTCCAGCCGGATGACCTTGGCGCCGGGGAAGTCGCGCTCGAAGCGCAGGATGTTGTCCACCTCGGCCCCGCGCCAGCCATAGATCGACTGATCGTCGTCGCCGACGCAGCAGACATTGCCGGTCGAGGAGGTCAGCAGCCGCAGCCACAGATACTGGGCGACGTTGGTGTCCTGATATTCGTCCACCAGGATGTAGCGGAATCGACGGCGATATTCTTCCGCCAGATCAGCATGCTGTGACAGGATGGTGAGGTTGTGCAGCAGGAGGTCGCCGAAGTCGCAGGCGTTCAGCGTGGCCAGTCGTCTCTGATAGGCGGCATAAAGGGCGTGGCCCTTGCCGTTGGCGAAGTCCTCGCCCGGCGGCAGTTTCTCGGGCGTCCAGCCGCGGTTCTTCCAGTGGTCGATCAGATGGGCCAGCGACTTGGGCGTGTGCTTCTTCGTGTCGATACTGGCCGCTTCCAACAGCTGCTTCAGCAGCCGCTCCTGATCGTCGGTGTCCAGGATGGTGAAGCTGGACTTCAGTCCAACCAGCTCCGCATGGCGGCGCAGGATCTGGGCCGCGACCGAGTGGAAGGTGCCGAGCCAGCGCAGGCCCTCGGACGACGGGCCGATCAGGTGGCCGATGCGCTCGCGCATCTCGCGCGCGGCCTTGTTGGTGAAGGTGACGACCAGCAGTTCCCACGGCTTGGCCCGGCCGGTGGCCAGGATATGGGCCAGACGGGTCGTCAGGACGCGCGTCTTGCCGGTGCCGGCGCCAGCGAGGACCAGGACCGGCCCCTCGGTCGTCTCGACCGCCAGACGCTGTTCGGGGTTCAGACCGGACAGATAGTCGGCCGCGCCTTGCGGCGACTGGCCGCGCGCCAGGTCGGAAATACGGGGGGAAGGCAGGTCGGTCACAGGATAAGCGGCTCACGCAGGGCGGATTCGGAGGAGAACATAAGCAGCACAGAGGCCAAAGTCAGGCCCCGTTGGAAATGGCGGACGGGAACCGCCAAGCCTGACCCCCGTTCTTTCGGCCTTAGCGAAGCGATGAGGAGCCTGTGAATGACGGACCCCAATATCCCGCCGCCCGAACGCGTCGTGCATCAGACGACGATCAACACGAGCCCCGATCGCAAGGGCGGCGGCTTCATGGCCTTTATCCTTGGGGGGCTGATCGTGGCTGTCGCGGTGATCGGCTGGTTCCTTTACTCGGGCGGTCGTCCTCCCGCAGCGCCCGAGGCGCCGGAAGTCAATCTGGACATCAACGTCCCGGCGCCCAAGTTGCCGGAGACGCCACGCCTGCCGGACGTGCCGCGTCCGGCCGAGCCGCCGACCGTGACCGCGCCGAGCAGCCCGGAACCGCAGGGGTGACATGCCCGCCGGCCCGGTTATCCTGAAGCGCGCCTACGAAGCCGCCTCGCCAGACGATGGGCGACGTGTGCTGGTCGATCGCCTGTGGCCGCGCGGCGTCAGCAAGGAGAAGGCGGCGATCGACCTGTGGCTGAAGGAGATCGCGCCCAGCACGGCCCTGCGCCGATGGTTCGGTCATGATCCCAAGCGGTGGGACGAGTTTCGGCAACGCTATCGCGCCGAACTGGACGCCAACAGCGAGGCCGTCCAGCAACTGAGGGATGTGATCCGCAAGGGCAGGACCACTCTGGTCTATGGCGCGCGGGATGAGGCGCATAACGACGCCGTGGTGCTGGCGGACTACATCGGTGGGCGGGGGCCTATTTCAGCCGATAGCTGATGGTGGTGACCACGCGCACCTTCTTGTTCAGCGAGGTCGCTTCGTCGCCGAAGCCGTCGCGCGGCAGGATTTCGAACGAACCCTGGCCCGCCGACTTGATGGGGCCCAGCGGCGCGCCGGAGTCCTTGGCGAACTGGACGGCGCCGGTGCGGGCGGCGGCCGTGGCCTCGGCGATCATGGCGGGGCGCACGTCGTTCAGCCTGGTGAAGATGTAGGAGGGCCCCTGGAAGTCCTGAAGCACCACGCCCTGACGCACCAGGTCGTTCAGGTTGCGGGTCGTAGTCTGGACCCGATCAACGTCATTGGTCCGCACGACGACCGTCTGGGTCAGGATGAATCGGGGTCCGCCGGTCTGACTGGCGTATTCGCGTGAACGGGTGTCGGCGACGCCGAGCTGGCCCAGATCGACCGAGGCGTCGGGATAGCCTTGCGCCTTCAGGAACTGGCGCACGATGGCCAGGTCGCCGTCGATGCGGGCCTGAACCTCGGACAGGACGTCGCCCGAGGCGGTGAAGCGGATCGGCAGGACGGCCAGATCGGCCTTCACGTCCTTTTCCGCCAGGCCGCGCACGGTGACGGAGCGGTCGCCGGCGCGGGCGTTGACCACGCCCTGACCGATCAGGGCGCCGCCGCCGATCAGGCCGACGGCCAGCAGGCCGCCGAAGACGGCGGCGGGGATCAGTCGATTGTCGGTGGTCATGCGTCTTCTCCGGCGAAGCTGCGGTCGCCGCCGGCCCATTGCAGGGCCAGAACGCGGCAGGCCGAGGCGAGAGGGCGGCGGCCGCGCCAGGCGTCGATGCGGATCAACAGGGCGGCGCGGCCCAGGTTCAGTTCGGCCCCGATGGCGTCCAGCACGGCCCAGAACTCCGGCTCCAGCGCCACAGAGGTGGCGTGGCCGGACAGGAGGACGGAACGCTTGGCGAGGCTGCTCACGGTCTAGCGGACGCCGACATCATGATGTCGGCCTTGTTCGGCGCGCCGTTGGTCAGGACCGAATGGCGGGTGTCGGTGGTGAAACGCAGGGCGCCGGCCGGGTCGCGGATCTCGGCGCGAACGGCGTAGGTGTGGCGCGGGTCGATCTGCGCGTTCGGCACCGACAGGGTGACGGCGTAGGGCGGGCCACGGCCATCCAGCGGTTGCGTGGTTTCGGCCATGACGCGGGCAGGGGCGTCCATCAGGCTGACGTCCTCGACCCTGACCGTCAGCACGTGGTCAGACGTCAGCATGATGCGCTCGCGATAGGAGGCGGTCACGTCCACCTGGGGCGAGGGGGCCGCGTCGCCCGGCATGCTGGAACCGTCGGCGCCCACGAGGG
>JALAGW010000224.1 GCA_022712235.1 Brevundimonas sp.
CGTCGCCTCCGACCCCGCCGCCTAGCTCGCTTGCGACGCCGCCAACCCCGACGTCCAGGCCTGGGACGCCCTGATGCGCACCTTCCAGAAACCCCTGCCCTTCGCCCCCGATCAAACCTGGGTCGAGATGACCCGAATTTACGCCTTGTCTGAACAGCCCTTCCTGGGCCACGACACGATGAAATCTGTTCAAGGATCGCCCGCATGACGACCGCCGCCCTTTCGCTCAACCATTGGATCAACGGCGAGCAGGTTGCGTCCGACCGCCCGGCCGAGAGCCTGAATCCCTCCGACACGCGTGAAATCGTCGCCCGCACCCCGCAGGGCGGCGCGGCCGAGGTCGACGCCGCCGTCACCGCTGCCAGGGCCGCCTTCCCCGCCTGGTCCGAGGCCTCGCCCGAGGTCCGCTCCGACGTGCTGGACCGCGCCGGAACCTTGCTGATGGAGCGCCGTGAGGTCGTCGGCGAACTGCTGTCGCGCGAAGAGGGCAAGACCCTGGCCGAAGGCATTGGCGAAACCGCCCGCGCCGCCCGCATCCTCAAGTATTTCGCGGGCGAAGCCCTGCGCCTGCATGGCCAGAACCTGGCCTCGACCCGGCCGGGCGTCGAGGTCCAGACCTATCGTCAGGCGGTGGGGGTCTATGGCCTGATCACACCGTGGAACTTCCCTATCGCCATTCCCGCGTGGAAAGCGGCTCCGGCTTTGGCCTTCGGCAATACCGTGGTGCTCAAACCCGCCGGTCACACGCCCGCAACGGCTGAGGCCCTGGTCGCCATCCTGCATGAAGCGGGTCTGCCGAAGGGCGTGCTGAACATGGTCGTCGGACGCGGCGATGTGGGCCAGGCCATCGTCGATCACAAGGATGTCGACGGCGTCAGCTTCACCGGCTCACAGGGCGTGGGCGCGGGCGTCGCCGCCGGCGCCGTGGCGCGCCAGGCCCGCGTGCAACTGGAGATGGGGGGCAAGAACCCGCTGATCGTGCTGGACGACGCTGATCTGGAGCGGGCGGTGGCCATCGCCCTGGATGGCAGCTTCTTCGCCACCGGCCAGCGTTGCACCGCCTCCAGCCGCCTGATCGTTCAGGACGGCATCCATGATCGGTTCGTCGCCCTGCTGGCCGAGAAGGTCGCGGTCCTGCGCGTCGGCGGCGCCCTCGACCCCAAGACCCAGATCGGCCCGGCGGTCAGCGAGGACCAGCGCGAGACCTCCTACCGCTATATCGACATCGCCCGCTCAGAAGGCGGCCGGATCGTCGCGGGCGGCGAGCGCCTGAAGCTCGACGCGCCCGGCTGGTACGTCCAGCCCACACTGATCGCCGACACCGACGCCGCGTCACGGATCAACAACGAGGAAGTCTTCGGCCCCGTCGCCTCGACCATCCGCGTCAAGTCCTACGAAGAGGCTCTGGCCATCACCAACGGCAGCGAGTTCGGCCTGTCCGCCGGCCTCGTCACCCAATCGCTGAAACACGCCCGCGACTTCCAACGCCGGGCCAAGGCGGGCATGACCATGGTCAACCTGCCGACCGCAGGGGTCGATTATCACGTGCCCTTCGGCGGCACGAAGAAGTCCAGCTACGGCGCCCGCGAGCAGGGCTTCGCCGCGGCGGACTTCTTCACCCAGATCAAGACCAGCTACAGCGCCGGGTGACGAGACGTCGCCCGACCTTCGGAGGCGTCGAATGCTTCATCGACGCCTCCGACTTGATTTGCCGCCTAGACTCTCCTTGATCGGCGAATGAACAATCGGGTCCAGCTTCCTGCCCGCGGCGACGCCTTCGGAGCCCTGAGCGCATGACCATCCCCTGATCGTTCGCCGCGACCTCGACTTCCCGCTGCACCACTGGCTGTAGATGGAGATCCACTTCGCCATGCCAGCCTTCGCCTACCACAGCTACGAAAGCATCGACGCCGTGCTCGACCTGTCCGAAGCCCATGTCGTCCTGGCCCATGCGCGACATGGGCCGTCCCGCCATTCAGCCCGCGTCATAGCGCATCCTTAAGAATATCCCGTTAGGACAACCTTGAAACGGGGTTGATGATGCGCGGATTCAAGAACTTATCAGTAGCTGGAAAACTATTGCTGGCCGGCGGCGCAGTGACGGGCACGCTCTTGCTCCTCGCCGCTGGAGCGGTCTCGCAAAATACTCGCTCGGTCGCGCATGGCCTGTCCTATGACTATGCGGAGGCCTTGAGCGAGAGCGCGGTCTCGAGTGTGAGCGGCAGAATCGGCGGGGCAGACACCGCCGCGCGCGCCATCGCCGAAATGATCGGCACGGCCCATGAATCCGGCGTTCGCGATCGCCGCACGATCATGAACATGCTGAAGCCGGCCGCGACCGCCACCCCCCTGGTGACCGGGAGTTGGTTCATGGCCGCCCCCGGCGCCTTTGACGGCATGGACGCCGCCATGGCGGGGCGCACGGACCTGGGATCGAACGCCAGCGGCTATTTCACGCCCTATTGGGTCAACGACGGCAGCAAGATCTCGATGCAGCCGCTGAATTCCGCCGACGACTACAGCCAACCCTATTACGTTCAGCCCTTCACGACTGGAAAGCCGGTTCTCAACGAGCCCTATCCTTATGAAGTCAGCGGCAAGATGGTGCTGATGACTTCGATCGCCTATCCGGTGCGTTCCGGCGGTCGGGTGATCGGCGTCGCGGGCGTCGATCTGGCTCTGGACGGCCTGTCGAGCATGCTGGGAGAAATGAAGCCC
>JALAGW010000225.1 GCA_022712235.1 Brevundimonas sp.
CATCGAGCAGGAGCCATCCGGCCCATGGCTGAACCCGGGCGGAGCTGCGGACCCCTGGCTCGCAGGACCTTGACCCATCTCGCCTGCTGCGCAAGCCGGCGCGCCGGCTCAGGCCGGTGCGCGATCTCTTCTAGAGGAAGCCCAGAGCGCGACGACGACGCTGCAGCCGTTTGAGATAGCCGTCGTTGATGAAGGTCCCCAGGGGCACGAAGGCGGCCAGAGCGGTCCGCAGCCATCCGACCGCGTCAGCGCGACTTGAAACCAGGACCGGGATCATAATCAGGACATAGGCGATGAAGGCCAGGCCGTGCGCCATCCCCGTCGAGGGAATGAGCACAGGATTTCCCAGAAGATGCTTCATCGGCATGGCCACGAAGAAGAGGGCGATCGTGGTGACGCCCTCGACAAGCGCCACAAGACGGAAAAGCCTCATCATGCCGAACACCTCAAGATCATGCCGATCGCATAACGGCTAAGCCGCAAGCCTTCCAGCCCGACGCGTCGCCCTCAGAAGCCGAAGTCGATCTGGTCAGGGTGGACGGCGGCCCCGCGAGCCCGGCGCGGCCTCCGCGGCGCGGACGCCTTGGGCGTCGCCGCGGGGGCCGTCGCCAAGCCTTCTTCCCCGGATTTGCGGCTGCGCGGGGCCGTGCCCTTCAGGCGGGGAGAAGACGCGCCTCGCCAGCGTCGCCTGTTGCGGTTCTTCCGCCAGGCCTCCAGCTCGCTTTCCCACCAGCCGACCCGTCCGGGCGACAGGGCGACGGAGGCCGGAAAGCCGCCTGTCTGCTGCAGACGCCAGGCCGTGGTTCGGCTGACTCCGACCAGGGCGTGGACCTCGGACCAGACCAGCAGACGCCCCTCGGGGGCGGCGCCCTCCTCGCCCGGGATTCCTTGCTCAGCCACGGCGTCGCGCCCGGGCGGCCGCCGGCGCCGCCGTGCGGATTTCGGAAATCTGGTCCAGGGCCCAGGTTCGCAGCAGGCCGCGCGGATAGAAGGGACGCGACCGCACGTGGCGGCATGGCGGTCCGTCCCCGCCCATGGACCAGAGCCGGGCCAGGGTGGCCGGCTTGAGGCGCACGCCCATGCTCGCGAGGAAGATCGAGGCCTCCTTGCGCGTCAGCAGATCCTCCTCGCCCCCGTCCGCCATGGTTGGTCCCTGCACGAAGGTCATCGGCCCGACTCCCGGCTGCGGCAGTCCCGCGCGGACCGGACATCCCGGCCCGCGGCCAGGGCGAGGTAGCAGGACAGGACCAGCTCCACATAGGCCTCGGTTTCCGGAATTCTCGGCACCCGCCCCAGGCGTTCGACCCGGGCCGGTCCCGCGTTGAAGACGGGTGCGTGATCGATTGTCCCTTCAGCACGGTGCTCCTCGCGTATCAGGAGGTTGCGCTTGTCGAGAAACAAGACCCGGAACTGTTCTCGCGGCGCATGGGCGAGATCGGCCCGGAGATAGGCCAGCAGAGCCGTCCATGAAGACAGGACCGGTCGCCGCCGGGCGTCGGCCGCAAGCATGGCGACCGCGAGCATCCGGGCCCCGGTCAATCTGCTCACGGCGCGGGACCCGAGACCGGCGCGCTCCAGGGCGGCCTCGTCAGCGGACGCCAACCCGGCCAGATCGCCGAATTCCCGCAGAAGACGAGCGGCCGTCCTCCGGGAGAGCTTCCTTCCCTCCTCGTCCAGCAGATCCGTGAGAAGGTCGGCCTCCTGCGTCTTCTCGAGGGTCGTCGGTCGGCTCGACGGGCGCCGGCCAGCCCTGTCCTCGGCCTTGGTTTCGTTTTCGGACGGACGGGCGGTGCGGGCCATGGGCGCTCTCCTTCACTCCCCTGCGGAGCGCCCTCGTCTGACCTTCCTTCACCTCTGACGACCTCTCCGCCGCCTGGTCGCCCCCCCACGGCGGCTGCAGGCGGCGTGGGCGGCCTGTGCGCCGCAGGGGGGGCGCAGCGACGACCAGAGCCGCCCGGGGACTGCGGAGGCGACGTCGTCGTCGCTCCTGTACAGCGCCTGAAGCAAGGGGGCGGCGTAGAGACCGGAGCCCGACACAAGCCCGGTTCGGTCCTGCGGAAGGAACCAATCATGTCCAGAAGCCGTCTGATTGATCAGGGGGCTCCCAGGAGCACGGCCATGGCGTCCGAGCAGTCACGAGGACGGAGGCGCAACGCCGCCACGCCGGGCGGCAAGCCCGAGGCGGAAGAGCCCGAAGAGGCCGTCATGCGCGTGGGAAGGGAGTCCAGCAGGCGCGCCGGTCCTGACGGCCCGGACGCGACGGAAGTCGGAAACACCTTCAAGGCCTCGTCCGGTCAGCCGCAAGGAAAAAAGCCCGGCAAGGCCAGGGGCGCGGAGCCTCCGCCGAATGGATAAAGGTCCCGCGCCGCCACTGAACCCCGAGCCCGCTCACGGACCGCGAGACGGCGACCTGCCGGCCTATCTCGGCAACGGCCTGATCGGCCTGAGGGTGCGCGAGGCGCCGCTCTTCGCCGGCATGGTTCTCGTCAGCGGTCTGGTCGGCGCCCATCCCGAGCGCCGGATCGAGGCGGCGGCGGCCGCGCCCTATCCACTGTCCGGGGACCTGGCGATCGACGGTGTCTGGA
>JALAGW010000226.1 GCA_022712235.1 Brevundimonas sp.
CGCCACCATTCGCCGCTGATCCGCTCGGGCCCTTCGGCGCGCGTCACCTCGTGCAGGACGCGGCGCCAGCGGAACTTCAGCGGATAGCCGTCGGGCACCTCGGCCAGGGTTTCGACCGGCTGGGGCGGGTCGAACATCTGCAGCGGCCGCAAGGGCGGATCGTCGGGATCGAGATCGGGCCAGGGCTTGTCGCCACGATGGGCGGCGGCTGGGACTAGCCGCGCGGCGCGTTCGGGAATGTGCGAGGCGAAGGGTTCGAAGCGCAGCACGGCCTCCGGTCCCAGGCGCGCGGTCAGCCGATCAATCAGGCGGCTGAAGGCCTCTTCGCCGGGCGTCTCACGCTCCAGCCCTTGCTGGGTCGGCGCCAAAGCCTGGGTCCAGGGCACGGACATCCGCATCTGGTCGAAGCCGAAGCCGGGGTCCAGCGGGGCGGCCAGGGCCGCCATCCGTTCGCGGAACAGCCGCAGGGTCGCAGGGGAGTCACGGGTCGGACGGCCGGTGCGGACGACGATGCGGCGTGTCACGCCGTCCACGCGAAAGAAGCAGGCCGCGAACGCGCGGCCGCCCAGGCCGGTCTGATCCAGCCTGCCCATGGGTTCGCCCAGCAGATCGGACAGGACCCGCTCCACGTCCTCGGGCGCAGAGATCGGCTCGAAGAAGACGCGGTCGATCACGACGGGCGCGGGCGGACGATGCGGGGTGATGCGCATGTCCTCGTCGCCCAGAACCCGCGCCAGCCGGGCCGGAAAATCGGCGCCGAAGCGAGCGGCCAGAGGAGCACGAGGCCGGTCGTCCAGATCGCCCAGCCGCTTCAGGCCCAGGCGACGCAGGGCCTCGTCCTCCTTGTCCGATAACTCCAGGGCGGCGACCGGCAGGCGGCGCGCGGCGGCGCGGTCCTGGTCGGGCGCGAACCGGCCGCCGGGTCCAAAGCGGGCCAGGGCGCGAGCGACCTGTGGCGTGGCGGCCAAGGCGCATCGCGTCTGAAGTCCGGCGCGTTCGGCCCGCGCCTGAACCGTCCGCATTAGGCCGGTCTCTCCGCCGAACAGGTGGGCGCAGCCGGTCACGTCCAGCATCAGGCCATGGGGCGGGTCCAGCGCGATCATGGGGGTGAAGCGGCCGAAATCCTCCAGCACCCGCGCCAAGAGGGCGTCGTCGAGGTCCGGTCGATGGGCGACGACGCGCAGGGCGGGGGTCCGCGCCCGCGCGTCGGCCAGGGCCAGGCCAGGGGTCAGTCCCGCCTGCGCCGCCGCCGGATCGACGGCCGCCAACCGCAGCGCGCCCTTGATCTTCTCGGCCAGGACGACCGGCGGCGCATCCTCAGGCGGCGTGTCGTCCCGCTGCTCCTGACGCCGCAGCCGGTCGCTGGGCAGCCAGGGGAACCAGACCGCCAGATAGCGACGCGGGCGGACGGAAGGTTCGCTGTTCACGATCCCACTCCATGATCCAGGTTCCGGCCGCCCCGCCGCCGCGCCGCCGCAGCAGGGTCGCCGAAAAAGACGGCCGCCCCGGCGCCCCGCCTTCCAGAGGTTCCGAAGCGCAGGACGCCACCGACCATCGGGTCTCGGCCGCGCTGGGGCAGGGCAGGGCGCCCGCCCGCGCCAGGAACAGGGTCGCGCCGCCCGTCTCGGCCGCCAGCGCCAGTCGGCGGCTGGCCGTCAGGCTGAAGGCCTTGGCCTCGCCCCAGGCGCTCAACAGCACGGCGCCCACAGCGGGACTGCGCAGGGCTTCTTCGCCGACGGCCAACAGGGTCTGCACGTCGCGCGTCCGCACCAGCAGCAGGTCGCGTGGCGACAGGCCCATTTCATGCAAGCCCGGACCGTGCGGCCGTCCCGCCTCCTGGGCCATCATCTCATGGACGCCCCAGACGATGGGCCGCCCTACCGCCGCCCGCAGCGCCATACCCAGCCCGAAGGCGTTGACTGCCACCGTGTCGGCAGGGGCGGCGGCATAGAGATCATGCAGAACGCCCGTAGCCAGCGGCGCAAAGATATCGTCGCCTCCCGCGCGCACGCCTGCGCCGACGCGACGACCGCCAGCCCGATCCAGGGCCTCCAGGCGAGTCTTCAGCGTCGCCAGAGCGTCAGGTTGTGAACAAATGTTCCTCATTTGTTCTATATGCGCTCTTGGCCCAGGGGGGTGTCAAGCGGAGCGGGATCGGTTGCTTTATAAAATCTTCGCCTGCGTTTTCAGTTTCTGTGCAGGTCCAGCTTCAGTCCGGCGACGATCAGGCAAGCGCTGTCGGCGACGGCGGCGACCCGTTGGTTCAGCCGTCCGGCCTCGTCGCGGAAGCGCCGCCCCAGGGCGTTGTCGGGCACCAGGGACCAGCCGACCTCATTGCTGACCACCCACAGGCTGGCGGGGCAGGCGGCCAGCGCGGCCGTCAGATTATCGATGGCGGCGGACAGGTCGTGATCCCCCAGCATCTGATTGCTGAGCCACAGGGTCAGGCAGTCGATGACTGCGACGTCGTCGGCGGTCAGGTCGCGAACGGCGGCAGCTAGGTCCAGCGGCGCTTCCTGCGTGCGCCAGCTGTCGCCGCGGTCGGCGCGGTGACGGTCGATGCGCTCGCGCATTTCCTCGTCGAAGGCCTCGGCGGTGGCGATCATCAGGGGCGGGCGGCCCGATACAGACGCCGCTTGCTCGGCCTGTTTCTGAGCGTAGGCGCTCTTGCCCGAGCGGGCGCCGCCGAGGATCAGGGTCAGGCTCATGAAACGTCTCCGGTTGACCTCTGGGGCGCGCGGTCCTACTGCCACGGTCGCGTCAGGTTCCCCGAAAGGGGATTGAAAGGGAACGGAGTGTGAAACTCCGGCTGTTCCCGCAACTGTAAGCGGCTAGCCCGCGCGTCATACGCCACTGGCGGTCCGGAAGGCCACGGCCTGAACGACTTCTGGGAAGGCGACGCGCACCGGCCTTGATCCGCGAGCCAGGAGACCTGCCTGTCGCCGTCGTTCTCCGCGCGGTCGGGATGTGCCGGGCGGTCGAGGCAACTCGTGTGACGACAGTCGTAAACCAGCCGCGTCAGCGGCCGCCTTCGCTCATCCAGGCGACGGGCGGTCCGGCGCGGCGTCGTCATATGGAGAACCGGAATGAACCGGACCGCATTCGCTACCCTGGCCGCCGCCAGCCTTCTGACCGCCGCGCCCGCCTTCGCCGCCGAAATCACCGATCAACAGGCCGCCGCCCCTGATGTGGCCGGTCGCGCCGGCGCCACCGCCGTGGCCGACGTCATCGTCACCGCCAACCGCTCGGCCCAACCGATCGAGCGCGTCGGCGCCTCGGTCACCGTCCTGACCCAGGCCGCCATCGAGGCGCGCCAGACCCCCGCCGTGGCCGAGCTTCTGGCCCAGACGCCGGGCGTCAGCTTCACCCGCAACGGCGGCGTCGGCACGTCCACGGGCGTCAATATCCGCGGCGCCGAAAGTCAGCACACCGTCGTCCTGATCGACGGGGTCAAGCTGAACGACCCGTCCTCGACGCAGGGCGGCTTCAACTTCGGCAATCTGCTGGTCGGCGACACGGCGCGCATCGAGGTGCTGCGCGGCGCCCAGTCGACCCTGTGGGGCAGCCAGGCCATCGGCGGCGTGGTGAACATCGTCACGGCCGAACCGACCGAGGCCCTGCAAGGTTCGCTCGACGCCGAGGCCGGCGCGCGCGGCACGACCTATTTCCGCGGAGGTATTGGCGGCGCCAATGAGCGCCTGAGCTGGCGTCTGGCGGCCAGCCGTTATGACACCGACGGCTTCTCGGCCTTCGCCGCCGGCAAGGAAGACGACGGCTACACCAACACAGGCCTGTCGGGCCGCCTGAACCTGAAGGTGACGGATGCTGTTTCGCTGGATCTGCGCTCGGTCTGGTCCAGAGGCCGCAACGATTTCGACGCCTTCAACGGCGACAGCCGCGAATACGGCAAGACCCAGGAGCTGGTCGCCTACGCCGGTCTGAACTTCGACCTGCTGGACGGCCGTTTTCGCAACCGCATCGGCTACGCCCACACCGACACGGATCGCCGCAACTTCAACCCGGACAACACGGTCCAGACCCTGACCTTCGACGCCGAGGGCCAGAATCGTCGCTGGGAATATCAGGGCGCCTTCGCCTTCACCGAGGCGCTGAACGCGACCTTCGGCCTGGAGCACGAGAAGTCGGAGATGAAGACCCGGTCGCCTGGCGATTGGGATCCGAACCCGGCCTTCGGTCGCGGCGAGGCCGAGCTGAACAGCGCCTATGGCCAGGTTCAGTGGACGGTGCTGGATGGTCTGACCCTGACCGGGGGCCTGCGCTACGACGATCACGCCCAATATGGCGATAACCTGCTGGGTCAGGTCGCGGCGGCCTGGGCTCTGAACGACGGCGATACGGTGGTGCGCGCCAGTTGGGGCCAGGGCTTCCGCGCGCCGGGCCTGTATGAGCTCTACAGCGAGTACGGCAATCTGACGCTGCAGCCGGAAGAGTTCGACAGCTGGGAAGTCGGCGTCGAACAGCGCCTGTTCGACCGCGCCGTCGTCTCGGCGACCTACTTCAACCGTCAGGCGGACAACGAGATCCGCTACAACGGCTGCTCGACACCCTCGACCGATCCGCTGTGCACCGTCAACGGCGTGGGCCGCTGGGGCTATTACCGCAACGTCCAGAAGACCGAGGCGCAAGGTGTCGAACTGGTCGGCCGCGTGGACGTGACGGAGCGCCTGAACGTCAGCGCCAACTACACCTGGACCGATGCCAAGAGCGCCTCGGGCGCCACGGACGGCAAGCGTCTGACGCGCCGTCCCGAGCACATGGCCAATCTGGCCGCCGACTACGACTGGGCCTTTGGTCTGAAGACCGGCCTGGCGGTGCGTTATGTGGGCGAGACGTTCAACAACGACGCCAACACGGTCGTCGTGGGCGAATACACCCTGGTCGATATCCGCGCCTCCTATCCGATCAATGACAACCTTGAAGTCTATGGTCGGATCGAGAACGCCTTCGACGAGGATTATCAGACGGTCCTGAACTACGGCGCGCCGGGCCAGGGCGTGTTCGGCGGCGTTCGCGTCCGGTTCTGATGCGATGAAGAACGCCGCGTTCCTGACGACGGCGACCCGGCACGGCGGCGGCCTGATGACGGCCGCCGCCGCCTATCCCGACGCGCCGCAGCCCTGGATGGACCTGTCCACGGGGATCAATCCCGAACCGTGGCGGGGACCGCGCGCGTCGGAGGAGGCGCTGAACCGCCTGCCCGATCCCGCCGCCCTGGCGGCGCTGGAGGCGGTCGCTGCGGCCGCCTTCGGCGCTTCGTTTGAGCGGACGGCGGCGGTTGCGGGGGCTGAGGCGGCGATCCGTCTGCTACCCCTGCTGCTGGGCGTGCGGGCGGTTGAGGGCGTCGGCCCGACCTACGGCGCCCACGCCGAGGCCTGGCGGGCGGCGGGCGTGGCGACGCGCCTGATCGCGGCGGATCAGGCGGCGGCCTCGCAGGCGGGCGTGCTGGTCATCGTCAATCCGAACAATCCCGACGGCCGCCTGACCCGACGCGCCAATCTAATCGCCATGGCGCGGGCGCGCTCCAAGGCCGGGCGCTGGCTGGTGGCGGACGAGTCCTTCATCGAGTGCGCGGCTGGCGACAGCGTGTCGGACCTGGCCGAGCCGGGGCTGATCGTCCTGCGCTCCTTCGGTAAGTTCTATGGTCTGGCCGGTGTGCGGCTGGGCTTCATGCTGGCCGCACCCGAGCTGATCCGGCGTCTGCGCGCGCTTCAGGGCGATTGGCCGGTCAGCGCCGACGCCCTGATGTTGGGACGCGGCGCCTACGCCGACGAGGCCTGGCGGCGCCGGACCGAGGCGGCCCTGGCCGAGCGGGCCGACCGGCTGGACGACCTGCTGGCGCGGGCGGGGTTCCAGATCATCGGCGGGACCAGCCTGTTCCGCATGACGCGCACGCCCCACGCCGCGCGCTGGTTCCAGCATCTGTGCCGCGCGGGCATCCTGACCCGACCGTTCGACCACACGCCCAACGCCTTGCGCTTCGGCGTGCCGGCCCAGCGCGACTTCCCCCGACTGCAACGCGCGCTGGAGACCTTCGGATGAGGGCGACTAGGCGACAGGCGTTGGCGGGCCCGGGGGCCATGCTGGTCGCCGGACCGGCTGCCGCCGACGCTCCGCCGCGCCGCGTGGTGTCGCTGAACGCCTGCCTCGACGCCATCTTGGTCCATGTCGCCGACCGGGGGCAGATCGCCGCCCTCAGCCACTATGCGCGCGAGCCTGTCGGCTCGACCATTTCCGAGGTGGCCAGGACCCTGCCCTTCATCTGGGAGACGGCGGAGGAGGTCATCGCCCTGCGCCCCGATCTGGTGCTTACCAGCCGCCATAGCGCCCTAGCGACCCGTAATGCCCTGGGTCGCTTGAACATCCCGACCGAGCTGTTCGCCGTGCCTGACAGCGTGGCGACCAGTCTGGAGCAGGTGAGGGAGGTGGCGCGTCTGGTCGGCCGGCCGGCGCGCGGCGAGGCCCTGATTGCCCGCATCGAGGCCGCCCTCACCGCCGCCGCGCCGCCGCCCGGATCGCGACCGCTGAAGGCCCTTATCTATCAGCCCAACGGTTTCGCCGCCGGGCGTGGCACCCTGATGGACGAGATGATGTCCCGCGCCGGGTTCGAGAACGTCGCTGACCTCTATGGTCTGGGCAAATGGGGCAATGTGCCGGTCGAGCGTCTACTGGCCGATCCGCCTCAGGTGCTGCTCAGCGGCGTGCCTGTTCAAGGGTCGCGGACGTGGGCCGACCGGGTGATGCGTCACCCGGCGCTGGCCTCGCTGTCGGGGCGGATGGTGCAGGCGCAACTGGAAGAGAAGCTGCTCTATTGCGGCGGGCCGGTGCTGATCCAGACCGCCGCCGCCCTGGCTCGGGCGCGCCGAACGGCGCTGGAGGCCCTGACATGACCCTACCGCGTCCCTTGATCCTGATTGGGCTTCTGGCCCTGATCACTGTCCTGTCTATCGCCAGCATGAGCGCGGGGCGCGTCTGGGTGCCGTGGAGCGACTGGGCGAGCCAGCAAGGCGACCCCGCCTGGGCCATCCTGTTCGAGCTACGCCTGCCGCGCACGGTGCTGGCCCTGATGGTTGGGGCGGTGTTGGGCCTGACCGGGGCGGCGCTGCAGGGCTATACACGCAACCCTCTGGCCGATCCGGGAATGCTGGGCGTCTCGACCATGGCGGCGCTGGGGGCGGTGCTGACCTTCTATCTGGGCGCGGCGGCCAGCGCGCCGTGGGTCTTGCCGGTCGCGGCCATGGTCGGGGCGGGCGTCGGCGTGCTGTTGCTGCTGGCCCTGGCGGGGGCGACCAGCAGCGTCGTCACCTTCATCCTGGCCGGGGTGGTGATCCAGACCATGGCCGGGGCCGGGGTGGCCCTGGCATTGAACCTGGCGCCCAATCCCTGGGCGGTGAACGAGATCGTCAACTGGCTGATGGGATCGCTGGCTGACCGCAGCGTGGTCGAGCTGAAGCTGGCAGCGCCGGGCATGATCCTCGGTTCCGTGCTGCTGATGACGCAGGGCCGGACGCTGGATGCCCTGACCTTGGGCGAAGCCGGGGCGCGGTCACTGGGCGTGCGGCTGGACGTCGGGCGGCTTATGTTGGCGCTTGGCGCGGCTTTGGCGGGCG